>JANMZR010000037.1:0-14346 GCA_031383555.1 Cytophagaceae bacterium
GATATGGGAAATTTATCTACTGAAACTTTACCCTGGAATATATTCAGAAAGCTTTTATTTCGTTTCGCATTTATTTTTTTCATTCTATTTATCGTTTTACTAGACTGGTCTGTTAATCCTATTCTTTCCTATTTCTACTACGAAGGAGGACTTGCTAAATTTTTAGATGTAATCATTGCATGGGCTGGAAAGTACATATTCCATGTTACGTACACTATCATATCCCCTTATGACGCACAGCATAACGATAGAACATACATCTATTTGCTATATTTCATTTTTGCAATGGTTGCGATATTGGGTACAATTATCTGGAGTGCATTGGACAGGAAACGTACAAACTATGAAATGCTTTTTTATTGGCTGACTACGATTATTCGTTATTATCTGGCGTTCACGTTATTCCTTTTTGCCCTAGAGAAATTTTTTAAAATGCAATTTCCTGATCTTGGGCTTTATACACTGACTGAGCCTGTTGGAAATTTGTCGCCAATGAGCTTGGCCTGGGCTTTTTTTGGGTATTCTTATGGCTACAATATTTTTATGGGCATTGCTGAAAGTGCTGCATTGCTCCTGCTATTCCGCAGAACAATGACCTTTGGAGCAATCCTCACTATGGTTACTCTTGCCAATGTAATGGCGGTAAATTTTAATTATGATGTACATGCTAAAATGTACCCAACGGCTTTGTTTGTAATGACTTTGACGCTGCTGATTCCTCACCTAAATAGATTGTTCAAATTTTTCTTTACTAATCAAACAACCTCACTTCCAGTTATACAAGCTCCGGTGTTTAAAAAACGGTGGATTAACATTTCAAAATCAGTACTCAAACTTTTGTTGATAGGTTACTTCATAATTTTTTCGGTTAAAGACTATATTGGGGATAAACATAGAAAGGACACCAGAGAAATGAACAAAACTCAATCTGGAATATCCGGGATTTACGATGTTCACACATTTGTTATAAATAATGATACCATATCAAATGGAAACTCACTAAGGTGGAACCAGATTGTAATGGGAGGTGCAAGGGAGAGGATTCGCTTTAAAGGTGACAGCATTGCATTTATGGATTTATCAATTGGTAAAAAAGAAATCTTAGTGTATGGAGATAAAATCAATTTAGCTATCAAAGAGCAGGAAATTTTCAATGAGATGGGTTTAAATGAAAGTACATACATGAATATGGATTCAATTTTGGTAGCACGACAAATAAAAAACCGATTTCAGTTCGAGTTAATAGATTCCACTACGCTCTTGCTAAAAGGGAGAATTAAAAACGATTCCGTTTTCATTACCGCCAAAAGACAATCGGCTGAAATAAAAGACTTCAGATTGATAAAAAACGGCTTTCATTGGGTAACGGAATAACTACAACAGCACTCAATAATTATACTTATACTGACATTCATTTTGAATTAATTGGTTTCATATTGCTACTCTTAAGCTCTTAAATTTTACTTTTTTAGAGCAATAAAGAAGCCGTGAAAGGGTGTAATTCAATTGGGAATGGCTAATTAGGCCATTTCTATTGGTGATTTTTTTTATTAAAACCCGTTATTTTCATTATTTAATTGAAAAGATTTCTATTGAGTATAAAAAAAATATATTCGCAATTTTCAAGGATATTTTGAATAAGAAATAAATACTTTTTATGTACAAATGAAGAATAAAAAAAATACTTATATTTATGAAATATTTAACAAACTAAAATGAAAAAGACCGAAACCTCATTATTCAGAATTTTTATTTTCCTATTTTTTACTGTGGCTATTGCGGGATGTAATCTCGATGCTCCAATTGAAATAGGGCCTTCAGATAGGCAAACGGCAAATGCAAGACTAAGTGCTTTGGCAAGTGCAGGAGTTTGTGATTATGATCTGGATGAAACTACCTTAACCTCAACGGGTTGGACAAAAACATTTGATGAAAGTTTTGCTAATCTGAGCCAATGGAATACTTGGACAGGCGGGGCTTTTAATAATGAACTGCAACTGTACCAAGCTGCAAATATGCAGTTGACCACTGGCAATCTGCTCATAAATGCGGTAAAGGAGACAAAAACGGGCCCTACAACAGCTTTTGATACGACACCCAAAACCTTTAATTATACATCAGGCAGAATCGAATCTAAGTTGCTGTTTTCGGCGTCAACTACCACTCCTAAAGTGAGAATGATTTCAAGAATCAAACTGCCTGCCGGTTATGGCATTTGGCCGGCTTTCTGGAGCTATGGTGACCCTTGGCCCACCCAAGGTGAAATTGATATTTTGGAAGCAAGAGGTCAGGAACCTTTCAACTATTCTACCAACTATTTTTATGGCCGTACTCAAAATAGAAACCTTGTGAAAAATGCCTCAGCTGTGATTACCTCAAGTGTAAACTTACAGGATTGCTGGCATGTGTACGAAATGATTTGGACAAAAAGCAGCCTGACTTTCTTATTGGACGGCCAAATAGTGGATACTAAAACGGGGGGCTATGTTGGTAATTTATTTGGAAAAAAGGAAAAAATCGTTTTGAATGTTGCAGTTGGTGGTAATTTCTTTTCAAACTTAAACACGTCGCTTATTCAAACCGGCACAATGCAGGTAGACTGGGTAAAAGTGTTTGCGTCGAATTGATTTGGGTGATATTATTTAGGTTTCAGCTTTGCTAATATTGGTGAAGGCCAATAAATAAGCTATTACCTAGTTAGCCTAAACAAATAAAGTTCAGAACATCAGTCGTATTATTTTGTGATATTTTAGGCTTCAAAGAATTGACTTTATAACAAGATAATGAGATTATTTTAGTTAACATTTTGACTTCTCTTAATTTTTCCTCCATTAACGGCGAAAAAATATAAAAATGACTACCATGAATAAGAATGTACTTTTAGTTTTCCTTTATTTCATATGCTTGAATTGTATTTCTTTTGGACAAAAACCTACTAAAAACATTTCTGTTAATATAATTGAGTTAAATAATAAACTTGACAGCATTTTTAATCCTTTCAACTCCAAAACCTCGCCAGGTTGTGCTATTATAGTTTTGCAAAACGGCAAACCTATTTCTAAAAAAGCATATGGAATGGCCAGTATAGAATTGCAGGTTCCCTTTTCACATCAAAGTGTTGTACGAATAGGATATTCTGAGGCGAGGGAATTTATTTCCATTGCTGCTGTATTAATGGAGAAAGATGGTATTCTTTCTTTGAATGATAAAGTCAGCAAGTATTTTCCAAAATTACCTGCTTGGTCAGAGCCTGTAACGATTTGGGATCTGCTAAATCACCGCAGTGGCTTTGTAGATGAATGGTCAACTTTATTAATGATGCATGGCGCCATGTCAAATCGTTTTGATAAGGAACAGTTTTTACGATTGTTATATACACAATCAGAACCTGAAATTGAACCTGGCAAAGGATTTATGTATTGTAATTCTGATTTTGGTTTATTGCGATTGATAATGGAAAAAGCGTCCGGGAAAAACCTAAGTGACTGGATAAAGCAACGAATATTCGATTCTTTGAAAATGAGTAATACAGGAATGCAAAAAAATGCACTTGATATTATTCCAAACCTTGCAACTAAATATGAAATGAACGAAACTGGATTTGGATTCAAACATGAAAATATCCAGAAGACTTCGCCGGGCGGAAATTATTTTATCCTAACCTGTGCTGATGATCTTGCGAAATGGTCATCTGCAATTAGTGATTCACTTTCGGAGTTCAATGCGGCGTTCAATAAATTATTGCAAAATGTACGAATGATACCCGGCAAAAAGAATCACTACGTCACCGGGTATAGTATTGATACCATCAATCAAAATGCGGTCATTATTCATGAAGGCGTGAATAATGAAAATTATCTTACCCGTATCCCTTCAAAGGGAATTGCGATTATATTATTAGGAAACCTCGGTGGTGATAGTTTTTCCGCTCAAAATAAATTGCTGCGTAATCATTTGATGGGCTTAAAAAATATGCCAACTGTCAAACCAGTTTTTGTAAAAAAGCCAATCAGCATTGCAGAAGCAGAACTAAAAAAATACGAAGGTAAATATCGCTGGCTAAACCAGGTATCATGGCAGAGTTATAATGAGCTCAGAAATATCAGCGACTTTTACGTAGAGAATGGCAAATTGAAATCAAGATACATTGGCAATTACACTATTGAGCTTATTCCTGTTGGTAAAGATGTTTTTTATTATGAAGAAGGCTATGGCATGCAGGTAAAATTTTCTCAGCCTCAAGGTAATGCACCAATGAGAATGACAGCAGATTTTGATGATGATTACCCAAGTTCTATAATGGAAAAAGAAGCTAACCAATGGCAGCCATCAGCAGAAGAACTTAAAATGTTTACTGGAAAATATTATAGCAAGCACATCGATTACTATTGGAATTTTGAATTGAGTGAGCTAGGTAAAATGGTTTTGAAAAGAGCTACAATGCCAGATGCGATTATTGAACCCGATGGCGAGAATCAGTTTCATTATATTGGCGAAAAATATAAGGGAGCTGGGTTTGATCAATGGATACTTTTTAATAAAGATGAGCAGGGTAAAGTAGTGGGATTAACTGTTTGGTCGGCCCGTGTAATGCATCACCGGTTTGATAAGCAATAGTCAACTAAACGAACGCAAAATATTGCTATTGCCAATTGTGAATCTTGATATTGAAACAATCTGCAGTGATAATTCTGCCGTGCTGCTGTTCGGGTCTTGACGATTAAAGCCCAGTTTTAGTACATATTATTTATCTTTATTAAAAAGCTAGGAAGCAGTTCCGGACGAATATAAACTTCACCATAAACGGCAATATCCGTTCGTGCGTCAGCTTAAAAATCGAATTGTTTAATTAAATAAAACTTGCAATGACAAATACAAAAGAAAACGTAGTTTGGATAACAGGTGCTTCGTCTGGTATTGGCAAAGCTATGGCCTTTGAGTGGGCAAGATTAGGATATAAAGTAGTGCTTTCTGCCAGACGTAAAGAATTATTAGAAGAGATAGCTATCGAAATTAAGAATTCGGGTGGTGAAGCATTAGTAGTTCCTGTTGATATTATGGAAGAAAAATCAATAGAAAATGCTGTTCAAAGTATCATAACCACTTGGGGGCGTTTAGATGTTGCTGTGGCCAATGCCGGATTTGGTGTTTTTGGAAGTATAGATAAGTTGACTGCAAAAGATTGGGAAAGGCAATTACAAGGTAATGTCACGGGATTAGCATTGACGGTAAAATACGCCCTGCCATATTTGAAGCAAAACCAGGGGCGCATTGGTTTAGTAGGCAGTGTAGGAGCTTATCTACCCAATCCTAATGTAGGAGCCTATGGCGCCTCAAAAGCTGCTGTAAATTCAATTGGTCTGACCTTGCAGGTTGAATTAATGGGTACCGGTGTGAGTTGTACTACCCTACATCCTGGATTTGTGGTATCGGAGATTGCCAGGATTGATAATGAAGGCATGTGGCATCCTGATCGTTCAGATCCACGTCCAGCAAATTTAATGTGGCCTACAGATAAAGCTGCGAAAGTTATGGCGAAGGCTATAATTAAGCGGAAAAGAAATTATATTTTCACAACCCACGGGAGAGTTTTTGTTTGGTTGCAAAGTTGGTTACCTGACTTGGTGAGAAAGATTGTTTCAAAAGGTCCAAAACCAGAATAAAAAAAGGTAAGAAATAATCTCATTTCAACCAATGAAAAAGGAAAGCCGAACGCACATTAGTATTGGTGCAAGTGTGGGAAGACGTTGTAATCTTCGGCTGTAGTTCGTTATCAGCAATGGTTTCGGGCAGGACATTCAATGATTTTCACACAAGCAGCAATACCTGTTCGTAGTAGCTAGGCTTATGTCTTCCGCCCGAATGAAGGGGAACCATTTTAGAAGTTTCATTTTATTCAGACTATTTTAGCAATATAGTAAATCAATAAATCATAATGAAACTAGACCGAACTATCTTTCAAAAAAGTCATATATTTTTTGTTACTTTCTTTCTTTTAATGTTATCAGGTTTCTGGTTGACATATTTCACAAAGATATTAGACCAAGAAAATTATCGTATGCATTTACATGGCGTAACCTTAATATTATGGTGCACGCTATTAATATCTCAAGCATATTTAATAAGAATAAGGCGTTACTCGCTTCATAAGCAGATGGGAAAGCTATCTTATGTGATAGTCCCGCTAATTGCATTTACAACTATTGACCTCTACAAGTATAGACTAAGTGAACTTACAATATTAGGCACAAGAGACTACTTGTTTACAGCCTCGGTTTTAATAGCTTTACTTACTTTTTTAATTTTCTATGGTATTGCTATTTATTATAAAAGCAAGCCAACAATTCATGCACGATATATGATTTGTACAGTTTTCCCAATGTTCACTGCAGTTTTCGACCGCATAATTTTTTCATATTTCCCTTTCCTGTTACCATATTTTCCGGATATAGAGGGTCCGGTTGCTCAGCCTTTTGGGCTAACCTTAGGTGATATTAGCCTATTCGCTTTATGCATTTGGGATTGGCGTTCGCATAAACGAATAAATGTTTTTCCCATGGCTTTAATTATACACCTTATCTATCACTTTTCAGTTCTTAATTTTTATATGTTTGAATTTTGGAAATCATTTAGCAATTGGTTCTTTAAGTTGTGAGGGAATGAAGAATTATTTAACAACAAATACAATTTACGGAGCATTTCCACCTGACCTTGTACTCATTAGAGTTATAATCTAAAACCGGTTTGATGAAATTGCCCTTCACCCAACATTGGCAAATTTACTAAACATACAAAAGGTAAAAGTCAGGTGTAAGCCTTGCTAAACACCGTAAGGGTAATTGTAAAAAAAGTGGTACACTTTCAATCGAATCACTGGTACACTTTCATGCGATTACTCATCTGGTGGTCAAATAACAGCGGGTATGACGGCAGGCGGTACTATTTTATCTCACTTTCAGGCTATAGAAAAATGGGTATCAATTAATGGTTATAACAATTCACCAATAATAACAGACTTGCCAGATATTGCAAATGATGGAACAACGATAAAACAAAGAGTTTATTCAGGTGTAACAACCGGAAGCGAAGTAGTAAGTTATGTGATTTTAAATGGTGGACATACTTGGCCACAAGGTTACCAATACTTGCCAGAAGCCATTATTGGAAAGACAAGTCAAGACATGAATGCTTGTGAAGTTATTTGGTCATTTTTTAAACGATTTAAAAGATAATAAAAATTAGCTAGCCCGAGCATTTAGGGATAAAAGCCATACAAATTGAAATAATAATAAATCAGAACGAACAGCAAACATTTAAGTGGGTTGAACAAGGCCTTTTTTATTTATATAAAATAATCTAACTTTTTCTTTGAAATATAATATTTGTATTTTATTTTTAGTAAACAATTTAATTTTAGATAATATGTTTAAAAAGTTAATTCAATTGGAAAAATGGGGTGATGCAAATCATCCAGCTTGGCTTGATATACTCAGGGTTATATTAGGCGTATTTTTATTTTTTAAAGGAGCTAGTTTTATTGCCGATACAACTGCTTCGTCAGCTTTAATGAAGGGGCTTAACTTTAATCTATGGTCGGTAACAGCAGTTCATTATGTGGCTTTTGCGCATATTTTTGGTGGTTTTTTAATTGCAATAGGAGCTTTAACCAGAATCGCAATACTCTTTCAATTGCCAGTTTTAATTGTTGCCGTCTTTTTTGCAAACCTAAGAGAAGGTTTTGAGGGTATCAATTCGGAGTTTTGGTTGTCTTTATTTACGCTATTCCTTTTGATATTGTTTTTAATTATGGGCTCAGGCAAGTTGAGTTTTGATAATTATTTGAATAATAATAAGGTTATAAAGCTTTAAAATAGGCAAATAACTAATGCACAGTTTTTGAAAAATGTTTTCTTCATTAAAGTTTCAAAATATCCAATGATACTTTTTGAATAAAACTATTTCGTAACTATACTTTTTAACGCTGCGCCAGCTCTGCCATCTTTTGCTAGGCCTTCTACTTTAATTGATATTGTATTATTAGAATTGTCGTTATTATAAAAACTTATTTTGGCATTACCATTTTTATCAGTATTCAAATTGGGATTCCAGTAAAGAGTTGAGCGTAAGTCAGGTTTGAAAGCTTCGTCTTGTATCACATCATATTTTGGGGAATAAAAGGTCCTCTCTACCTCAAAACCCATTAATTTAACACCTTTTATTCCAGGGGTATCGTCATTTGACCAATCGTAGTTTTTGTTGCCTCGTTTGGTATACACACATATTACGCCGCCTGCTGCACGGCTTCCATAAATGGATGCTTGTGCACCTTTGAGTACATCAACTGACTCAACTTCACCTCTAGGCAAACTAATAAGTTGTTGTAAATCAGTAGGCATACCGTCTAAAACAAATAGCGGATCTATAGCTCCACCAAAATTAGTAGCACCTCTAATGTTTACTTTTACGTTCATACCACTTCCTGTAACTGATACACCAGGAATTCGGCTTTGAATAGCTTCGATAATATTTAATGCACCCGAATTCGCAATTTCGGCTGTATTCAGCGTATTACTAGCAGCAGAATAGTTTTTGCGTGGGTCTTTTTCTTTTATTTTTTTGGCTCTTATAACCACTTCGTCAAGCGTTTTATTACCACTTTTTCTCAATTGTGTTTCAATACGCTTGTTCTCAGCTATTTCCTTCAAGTAGTTTGCTAAAAGATCTTGTTCATGCTTATCAATTGGCCAATTACCTGATATATTTTGGACCATTGGGCTTTTAGTTGGTTCGATTTTAATATTTAAATCATTATTACCTTTTGGCGTTGCGCCTTGTATAGTGAAACTGGTTGAATCGTAATAGTTCAAATCGCCAAAAATAAAATTACCTTTGTCGTCTGAGTCTGCTTTAAATATGGTCTGGTTATCTTCCTGCTGCATAACAGTAGTCAAATTGACTATTCCAGCACTTTTTCCATTAAGTTTTGCAACATTTCCTTTGAGACTCAAACCGGACTCTATAAAAAACTGAGGTGTATTGGTTGTGTCAAATGCTATTACTTCTTTCCAAGTAAACCTTCTCCAGCCTTGAGTCATTAACAATAGGTCTAGTTTAAATTGTGAATCTGCTTGTGTACTGTCAAAATAATAACTTGGTTGCTCAATAAACCCTTTCAAATCCGATGTTAAGGCCATATAGGAAGCTATGTTTTGGTCATATAATTCGGGTTCTGCTTTTTTGTAATCAACGGCTGCAATACTAAAACTACCTTCAATTGGCTTGCTGGTATGGTCAGCTACAGTCACAGATAACTCAATTATTTCACGCTTTTTATAAGTCAATTTATTTGCTTTTATATTCATAATCAATGTTTTAGGCTTATTTGCCCAAACTAACCGTTCACAAATAGGCTGTTGTTTTTCGTCAAACAAAGTAATTTGATTTATACCTTCCCCAAACTGATTTCTGGGGATATTGAATAAAATTGTTTTTTTTGAAAGCGGAATTGCGGCTGCAAATTTAACTTTGCCTTTACCGGTGACAATCAAGGTGGCTACATCATCGTCTTTCAATTTTCTATTTGTTGAAATAATAACCCTAACATTGTTTTTATTACTCATATTGTCTATTTGCATGGCAAAACCCGAAGGATTTACTTTTGGGAGCTCAAACGTTTTCCAAGTTCCATTTTTTAAAAGCAATTGCGCTGAATAACTTTTAGCAGCATCGGGCGTAAAACTAAAATTACCCATTCCCAAATGAACACTTGCGAAATTTTGAACTGTATCGCCTGATGAAGACATTATAATACCCTCAATATCAGTACTATAACCTAAACTATTAATTGCTTTAAATGCAATTCGATTACTTATACCCGCTATAAGATTACCACCTTCGGCAAAAAATTGAACATCAATTGTATTGGTGTCGGCAATGATAAGAGCTGGAGTTTCATCGTAGATTTGAATTTTCTGATTAAAGAAAAAATCTTCAGAAAAATTACGCATATAATTAGTATAAGCTCGAATACGATATGGGCCACTTTCTATTGAATCTGATACCACAAATCGACCATTGGTTGTGCCATTGATAAGCGCATATCGATGTGAAAGTATCAATTTATTAGTTTTTTCGTTAATGAAGTCAACATACAATACCTTGCTGATAGTATCAATTGTCTGACTGTTTGCTTCAACTAAATAACCTTTGAACAATATTGTGTCGCCAATAGCTGAATAGGATTTATCAAGATGAAGATACACTTTTTCTTGTGGACGAGCATTTTGATAGTTTGAAAATTTTTCTGCCATTTTTTTAGCAAATTCTTCTTGAGCAAAAATGCTACCCGAATTTATTAAAAGCATTAATAAAATACAAATACCACATTGCCAATGGTTTTTAGTTATTTTCATAAGGTAAAACTGGTCAATTTTTTTTGTCGATTGAAAGTAATAATACAAAAATTAAGTTTTTAAAGTAAGCTAAAGAATAGATACTAATAATTTTGTATTCCCTATATGTTTTAATGTTGTTGAATGTAGAGTTGATTTATGGCAGTAGGCGTTCCGATTCTTTTGTATATACGGGCACGCCAGTGAAAGAAACAAAGAAATTAAGTTCCAACAACAATTGAGATTAATATATAATTTTGAATTTTGTCAACTAGAACTATTTTGTACTGAGGCGTTTGAAAACCTCTTATGATGACTAAATTACTTACCAACTTTTCTTTTTATGCCCCCAAACGGCGAAATACAAAATATAAAAATAGCATAAGCCCATCACTAAAAAGCCCATTTGTGGATTGGTTGCTTTAGATAGCCATGCATATGCCAGCGGTACAACGCCTCCACCAGGGGCAATGCCCATAATCATTATGGCTGAACCTATTTTTGTTAATTTACCTAAACCTTTTATGCCTAATGGGAAAATTGCTGGCCAAAGAAGGGCATTAGACAAGCCCGTTATGGCAATAAGAAAAACAGAGAAATAACCAGTTGAAAACAAAATAGCAATAGTTAAAACTATTCCTAAAATTGCGGACCATTTTAAGGCATCTTGCTGGCTGATATATTTTGGAATAAATAAAATGCCCAACAAATAGCCGATTAACATGGACGCTAATGTATAGGAAGGGAAGTTTTTGGCTTCATCAAGGCTAATACCAATATTTTTACCGTACTGCCCAATTCCATCACCAGCAATTACCTCTGCACCTACGCAAGCAACTATCGCCAATGCGCCCAATACCAAGCTTGGGTGGCTTAAAATGCCTTTTGTATTGGCTATTCCATCAATTGTTTCTTCCTCTTCTTCGTGAATTTCAGGCAGTTTTGAAAACCAAATAATTACACCAACTAGGCATAAACCAACTGCCAAAAAGATGTATGGAGGAATTACCCTTAGGGCCAACTCGTTGAGCATTAGGTTTCTATCTGCCAAATTGGTAGTTAGATTTAGTTTGCTTTCAAAGCCACTAATGTTTTTCAATACAATACCTCCTAATAAAAAAGGAACCAATATGCCCGCTACTTTATTGCAAATACCCATATAGCTTATTCGTTGGGCAGCACTTTCAATAGGACCCAAAATAGATATATATGGGTTCACGGCAGTTTGTAATAAAGAAAGCCCCATGCCTTGAACAAATAGCCCTACCAGAAATAGATTGAAACTGCGAATATTAGCGGCTGGTATAAATATTAATGCACCAAGGGCAACTACGAATAATCCAAATATCATTCCATTTTTAAAGCCTAGTCTTTTTAGGATTGAGGCCGAAGGTATTGGTAAAAAGAAGTAGCCCAAATAAGCGGCTGAGGTTACTAGAAAAGCTTGAATATCGTTTTCAAGATTACAGGCAATTTTTAAAAATGGTATTAATGAGCTGTTTGTCCAGGTAATATAGCCAAATGTAAAAAAAAGCATTCCAATGATGATCATTGACTTTAAATAGTTGTCAGATTGTGTTTTCTCTATCATTTTGTATTTTTGTTTGAATGTTCGTTCGGGGGTTATTTATAAAATTTAATTGTATTTATGCTAGAAATCATCATTTAAAGCGAAGTTTTGCTTTCTAGTTTTCCACTTTCCTCTTGTGAAATCAGGTACTTTTATAGAGGTGGAATTTTGAGCAATTGACATTTCAGAAAGGGGTGAAATAGCAGACCAAGCCGCTGTATCGTAGGTATCGATTGGAGGGGTAATCTTTCTTTTTACTGATTCGATAAATGAGTTTAGTACAAAAAAGTCCATTCCGCCATGTCCTGCGTTTTCGGCTTGTTTTTCATATTTCTTCCAAAGTGGGTGGTCATAATCTGTTTGATATTTTTCAAATTTTTCCCAAGTATGTTCATTTTTTGAAATTCCTTCTAGGTAAATTGACTTGTTTATATCCATCCATATTCCGTTGGTGCCTTGTACTCTAAAGCCTAAAGAATAGGGTCGAGGTAAGTTTGTATCATGAGTTATAAGTATGGTTTCACCGTTTGCACATTTTATTTGAGTCGTTACCACATCACCCAATTTAAACTTTACTTTGGCGTTTGGATGGTTTTCTCCGCCATTTTTCACAATATATTCATGCAGCCCACGGGCTTTAGAAGCCATTGAAGTGAGGTAGGTAAACTGGTTTCCATAGTTGATATTCAGCATGTTAGAGACCGGCCCAAGTCCATGAGTTGGGTATACATCACCATTTCGATCGATGGAGTGTTGAGTTCTCCATTTTGATTCGGAGTAACCGTTTTTACCAAATTCAACTCCTTTTCCATATGCGCTTTTACCATCATTGAATTTTACCCCACGAAGGTCGTGTTCATAGCCGCATTCCAAGTGAATTAATTCGCCAAATTTTTGTTGACGAACCATATTGAGTACAGCCATTACATCACGACGGTAGCAAACATTTTCCAAAAGCATACAATGAGCACCCGTTTTTTCATGCATATTTACGAGGTCCCAGCTTTCTTTCAGCGTTACTGTTGCCGAGACTTCTACACCTACATAATGTCCGTTTTTCATAGCTGAAAGTGCCATTGGTACATGCCATTCCCAAGGCGTAGCTATTATAACTCCTTCAATATCAGATCTTTTGCAAAGGTTTTCAAAATCTAAGTTTCCATTTGAATATAATTTTGCTTCAGGAAATCCTTTGTCGGTAATCATTTTTTGTGCCTTGGCTAAAGCGGTTTTATCGATATCGCAAAGTGCAATTATCTCAATATCAGTTCGATATAATGCTTGTTCCAAATGGCTTCGGCCTCGTTCGCCAAGTCCTATAAATGCGATTTTGGCTTTTTTTATTTCTTGTTTTTTTCTTGTAAAAATAGTTGGAGTACTTAAGGCAAAAAGGCTAGCTTTTGTGGTTTGGTCTAAGAATTGGCGTCGTTTCATGAAAAACTAGTAATAGGTTACTGATTATTTAATATTTATTTAAAGATATAAAATTCCTTTGGAAAATATAATTATTATTCTTTAAGTGATGCGCTTTTTTTTCTTACTTGTAAAAATGTTTGCGAACGGGAAGGAGTAACCCCGGCCAGCCAATCCAACATATTTTCTAGTGTTTCTGATTTTATAGAATAAAGTCTATAAAGTCCTTGGGTTTTAGAATCGACTAATTCTCCTTTTTTCAAGGTGTTCAAATGTTGCGATACATTGCCTGCAGTTAAATTTAATTTTTCGGAAATTTCTGTTGAGGTTAAAGCTTCTTTAAATAAAAGCTCTAAAATGTTGCGCCTATTTTGATCGGATAGTGCTTTCCAAGAATCTTGTATTTCGGTCATTGATGTAATTTGTTTTCAAATATTCGATTCTCAGGCCTAATGTGCTTAATTTGGGTTTTTAGGCCTTTTTTATTTATAAGTTTTTACAAAAATTAACATTACGCTAACAAATTGACTTATTAACTCTTTTTTTTTATCAAATATTATTAACATGTTAATTCTTTTAAAGTTTTTAACAGTTACGACTTATCAACAATTGTTAATTTGTTAATTAGAAAGTACTTATTAACAATAAAAACTTATCAAATATAACCAACAAAGCCTATTTAAGCAAACGCTTAAATAGCATTTTAAGCTAATTTCGCCAATTGCATCTTTTTGAGCTTTAGTATTATTTGGCCAAATATTATTTGGTTTCATATATTTTTGTTAGAGGTTTAGGTGAATTTTTTTTAAAATATTCCTATAAATTTTCTTGCTATTAGTTTGAAATTATTTGTAAAAATAAGATAGGTACATCAATTTAACTAATAGCAAGAAAATTTATAGGAATATTTTAAAAAAAATTCACCTAAACCTCTAACAAAAATATATGAAACCAAATAATATTTGGCCAAAT
>JANMZR010000056.1:0-14853 GCA_031383555.1 Cytophagaceae bacterium
AATTATAGTAGGTTAACTTAAAAGAACAGCTAATTTTTTGAAATTAGTTGCACTTTTTTTTGAATTTTATTGAAATTGGATACTGAACTTGCAATTCATTTCTCTCAAAAAAACACAACTTAACAAAAATATATTACAATGTAATGAACATCTTTTAAGATTTTTTTTTAAATTAGTGGCTTAATTCAAACACACACTATTAATTTCAAATTAAAAATCCAAAATTTTATGAAAAACAAATTTTACAAATTTGGGCTGGCTATTTTATTGGTGCTCGGCATCAATACAATAATGTTGGCACAGGAAAGAAAGGTTACTGGTAAGGTAGCTGGAAGTGACGGCACGGGCATTCCTGGCGCTACTGTTTTAGTTAAAGGAAGTCAAATTGGCACTTCATCAGATGCAAATGGGGCTTTTTCAGTTAATGTAAAAAGCAATTCTGATGTTTTAGTAATTTCATCAATCGGCTTTAGGACACAAGAAGTAGCAGTTGGCAACAAATCGGTTCTTACAATTAGCCTTGCTGAAGATGCCAGTCAATTAGGAGAGGTAATTGTAACAGGTTATGGTACACAATCCAAAAAAGATATAACCGGAGCTGTTGCAACTGTAAACATGAAAGAAGTTTTAGCAGTACCCGCTACAAACCTTGCACAGGCTATTCAAGGTCGTGTTGCAGGTGTGAGCGTTGGTACCGACAACTCACCCGGTGGTGGAGTAATGGTACGTATAAGAGGTTTTGGAACAGTTAATGATAATTCTCCTCTATATATTATCGATGGCACTCCAACAAAAGGAAACCTTAACACACTGAACCTTAATGATATAGAAACCATGCAGGTATTGAAAGATGCTTCAGCAGCCTCTATTTATGGTTCACGTGCAGGAAACGGTGTGGTTATTATCACAACAAAGCAAGGTAAAGGCGGCAAGCCAAAGTTTACTTATGATGCCTATTATGGTATTCAAAAACCTCAGGATGGCTTTGCTTTAGCTAATTCTCAACAATATTTAGATTTGCTTTGGAAATCAAGAATAAATGCCGACAATACTTTAATTAATGGTGTTGCAACTCCTAATGCAGGCAAAACTTCACTTGTTTACCCATCATCTGTACATTTCGGAAAAGAAGCAACACCAGTTATGCCTGATTTGATTGTAAAATCTGGGGGCGTTAAATTTGGTGATCCATTGGCAGATCCAAAATTATATGTTCGTGATTTGTTGAACCCAGCCACACGTTATTTGATTCAAGAAACTAACAAAGTAGGTACAGATTGGTATAAAGAGGCTTTCCATGAGGCGCCGATTCAGAACCATCAAATTGGAGTATCAGGTGCCACTGACGCAGCTCGCTATGCCATGTCTGTCAACTATTTCAACCAACCTGGTATTCTAAAATATACTGGTTATAGCCGTTATTCTTTACGTGCAAACACGGAATTTACTCCAAACAAAAGAATTAGAGTGGGTGAAAACTTCTTAGTTTCTTATGATGAAACAGTTGCCCAGCGGAATGGCAATCAAACAGAAAATAACCCAATTTCATTTGTAGTTCGCCAGCAACCGTTCATTCCTGTTCGTGATATTAATGGTAACTGGGGCGGCACTTATTCGGCTGGTTTGGACAACTCACGTAACCCAATTGCCGACTTGTACACTCAAAAAGACAATAAATTAAAAAACGTTCGTCTATTTGGTAATGCATTTTTAGAGGCTGATATATTGAAAAATTTAACAGCTCGTACTCAGTTTGGTATTGATTATAACAACTTCAATCTTCGTGCTTTCTTCCCAGTTGATATTCAAAACGCTGAAAATGCGGCCAATAACTCATTCAATCAAAACAATGCATTTGAATGGACGTGGACTTGGTACAATACTTTGAATTATAAAAAATCATTATTCAATAATATTTTGAATTTGAATGTAATTGCAGGTGTTGAGTCAATCAAAAATTACGCAGAGTTTTTTGCCGCTAGTCGTCTAAGATTTGCAAGTGATGACCTCGAAAACAGATATTTAGATGCTGGAAATGCAGGTACTCAAACCAACTCTGGATCTGCTTCCAACTGGCGATTGGCTTCTGAATTTGCCAAAGTTAACTTCAATTTTTATGATAAATATTTATTGGATATGACAGTGCGTCGTGACCGTTCATCACGCTTCGCTGCCAATTATCGTTCAGCAGTTTTCCCAGCTGTATCTGTTGGTTGGAGATTATCTAATGAGCCTTTCATGAAAGATTTGAATTGGATTTCCGACTAAAAATTAAGAGCTGCTTATGGCCAAACTGGTAACCAAGAAATTGGTAACTACAACTCCTTTGCACTATTTGGAACAAACGTAGTTCAAAACTTCTATGATATTGGTGGTACTCGTTCCTCATCAGTTCAAGGCTATGACCGAACCCAATTTAGCAATATAAATGCCCGTTGGGAAACAACAAAATCAACAGATATAGGTGTTGATGCTACGTTGTTCAATGGCAATTTAGGCTTAAGTTTTGACTGGTTCAATCGCACAACTTCCGACATGCTTTTCCCAGTTGAAGTGCAACGATCACAAGGATTTGCAGTAGCTCCATTCCAAAACATTGGTGAAATGAACAATAAAGGAATTGAAATTTCAGCGAATTACAATGGCAAAGCCGGCGATCTTACCTACACTTTAGGTGCCAACTATTCAACTTATAGAAATAAAGTTATTAAAACTGATGGCAACGCTAGTACACAATACTTTGGTTTTACTACTCGCTTACCAGCCATGAGTGTAACACAAGCAGGCTTCCCAATTGCATCATTCTTTGGCTATACACTTGATGGCTTTATTGAGTCGGATGCAGAAGGTCAAAACCTTCCAGTACAATTTGGTGGTGGTATTAATAACAAAGCAGGTAACTTTAAGTTTAAAGATACAAATGGCGATGGCAAAATTACAGCAGCTGATAGAACTATTATCGGCAGTCCACATGCTGACTTCGCTTATGGAATCAACGCATCTTTAGGATATAAAGCTTTCCGTTTAGATTTATTTGGTCAAGGTGTACAAGGCAATCAATTATTTAACTATATCCGTTATTGGACAGACTTCCCAACATTTGCAGGAAACAGATCAATACGTATGGTGACCCAATCATGGGAGCCAGGCAAAAAAGATGCGATGTTGCCCATTGCTCGTTCAAACGATAATATTAGCTCACAACCATCTACTTATTATTTGGAAGATGGATCATATTTCCGTTTGAAAAACGTTCAGTTGAACTATACAATTCCTTCTAAGATTATCAAAAAAGTGGGCTTAAATACTGCCACCGTGTATATTCAGGGACAAAACTTGATTACAGCTACTAAATATACTGGTATTGATCCAGAGATCAATTTACGAAATTCTGGAGCTGGCGTTTTAGGTCAAGACAGACATATTGGTGTTGATGAAGGTGCTTATCCAACTTATAAAGCAACTATTTTA
This sequence comes from Cytophagaceae bacterium, assembly GCA_031383555.1. GTDB lineage: Bacteria > Bacteroidota > Bacteroidia > Cytophagales > Spirosomataceae > JANMZR01. Next base: position 3,472 of record JANMZR010000056.1, read on the forward strand.
GGTTTGAGTATTGGGTTTTAAAGCCCCGAAGCGTCGGTCGCCCTAACCCTAGGAGGGGGAATTAGAAAATAATTAAAAACTTTTTAATACAAAAAAAATGAAAAAAATATCAATTTTAACAATTACTCTTGTTTTGGGATTGGTTTTCTCGTGCAAGGATAAGTTTTTGGATGTTGCACCAAAAGGTGTACTTTCATTGGCTACATTATCAAATAAACCAGGTGTAAACTATTTATTGATAGGTGCTTATGCCTTAATAGATGGTACTGGAACAAACAACGTTGCTGGTTATTCTAGCTGGCATGGTTCGGCTGATAACTGGATTTATGGTGAAGTATCAGCTGACAACGCTTATAAAGGAACAACTTCAGGAGATCAGCCTGAGATTTCTTTTATTGAGCAAAAGAATATACTTGCTGATAATACACACTTTCGTGGAAAATGGTCGGCCTGTTATGATGGTATTGCTCGTACAAACGACGTGCTAATAGTAATGGCTAAAGCAACCGATATGACTGATGCTGAAAAGGCTGATGTAACAGCACAAGTACGTTTCTTAAGAGGTCATTACCATTTTGAGTTGAAAAAAATGTTCAATATGGTACCTTATATCGATGAGAAGACTTATAATCCTGATGATTTCAGTAGCACTAAATTGCCAAACGATAAAAATATTTGGCCGAATATTGAAGCTGATTTAAAAGCAGCTTATGATGCCCTTCCAGTAAATCAGGCACAACCTGGCCGCCCAACAAAATGGGCAGCTGGTGCTATGTTAGCTAAGGCTTATTTGTTTCAACAAAAATTTGCCGAAGCCAAGCCAATTTTGGAGGCAATAGTTGATAGTAAGAAATACAAATTAATGGACAAATACCATGATAATTTCCGTGCAGTTCAAAATAACAATGCTGAGTCGGTATTCTCAGTACAGTTTTCTGTAAATGATGGAGCTGGTGGTAATGAAAATGGCAATACGGGTGCAACTTTAAATTACCCTAGCTTTGGTGGTGTTACAACTTGTTGTGGATTTTATCAGCCTTCTCAAAATTTAGTGAATGCCTTTAAAACTGATGCAAATGGCTTGCCTTTATTGGATACTTTCAATGATGTTGATGTAAAAAATGACCAAGGCTTAGCCACAACTGCAGCATTTACTCCTGATGCGGGTACTTTTGATCCTCGCTTGGACTGGACCGTTGGTCGCCGTGGCATTACATTTTTAGACTGGGGTGTTCATACTGGTGCTGGTTTTATTCGTGATCAAGCCTATGCAGGTCCCTATTCTCCAAAGAAACACTTACCTTACAAGTCTGATATTGGGGTAAATACAGGTCCAAACCCTCGTTTGAATGCCAATAACTATCGTATGATTCGGTATTCACACATTTTATTAATGTTGGCTGAAACAGAAGTTGAAGTTGGTGATTTGGAAAAAGCCAGAGCTTTGGTAAATCAAGTTCGTAAAAGAGCTACCAATGTAGAAGGAAATGTAAAAACAGCCGCTGGAGCAGATGCCGCAAACTATTTAATAAAAGAATATGCTGATGCATGGACAGATAAAACTGTAGCTCGAAAGGCCGTTCGTTTTGAGACTCGTATTGAACTGGCAATGGAAGGCCATCGCTATTTTGATTTGGTTCGTTGGGGTATTGCTGATGTTACATTGAATGCCTATTATGCCAAAGAAAAAGATAAAAGAGCCTACTTCAATGGCGTATCATTTACAAAAGGTAAGCATGAATACTATCCAATTCCATTACAAGAAATATTGAATAGCAAAAAAGCTGGTACGGAAACCTTGAAACAAAACCCTGGTTATTAATATTTAGATAATTATTTTTAATAAAAAATGCCTCCAATAGGGGGCATTTTTTATTTCAACTCATTTGAATTCATAATTATGGATTTCCCCGTATAAGAAATCATATTATTTTTGCTACTTTTGAATGTTAAAAATTATATACAATTCATGAAAGTTAAAAACCTCTTATTTTTTCTAATTTTTGTAAAAATTGGAACAGTATATTCTCAAAAAACAGTAAACTTCAATAACTTAGACAATTTCAAAAATCCAGGAAAAAATTGGGAAATCGTGGGTGGTATCTCGGGAAAATATGATAGTCCAAAACTGTTAACCTCTGCTGGACAAGGGATTTTGCATTGCAAAGCGCATATAGAAGGCATAAAATCAGAAAATCTTTTTTTTGATTTTGAGCATGGTGATATCAATATTTCATTTGATTTTATGATGCCTAAAGGTTCCAATTCTGGCGTTTATTTGCAAGGTAAATACGAAATACAATTGTACGATAGTTGGAAGGTAAAAATACCCAGAACATATGATTGCGGGAGTATATATGAGCGTTGGGATGAATCTCGTGGAAAAGGAAAAGAAGGTTTTGAAGGGCATCCTGCTCGTCAAAATGTAAGCTTTGCACCCGGCCTTTGGCAACATATGGAAATTAATTTTTTGGCACCAAAATTTGATGAGAATGGTAAAAAAACAGCCAATGCAAAATTTGTAAAAGTTGTTCAAAATGGATATTTAATTCACGAAAATGTAGAAGTTATGGGGCCAACTCGTGCCTCTTATATGCAAAATGAAGTACAAGAAGGCCCTTTATTCATTCAAGGCGATCATGGTGAAGTTGCCTTTAAAAACTTCAAATATGAAATGCTAAATAAACAGCAAGTTGAATTACAGGAAGTTACCTACAAATATTATGAAGTAAAGTTGGAGAAAATACCTGATGTGCTTCCTGCTAAAATTACAAGCCAAGGAAAACTAGAAAAAATAAATTTTCGAGTAGCCGAAAAAAATAGTGACTTTTTGCTTGATTTCAATGGAAAAATAATTGTTCCAGAAGCAGATAACTATACATTTTATTTGCCTACATCAGGCCATGCTCAATTAAAACTCGATGGAGAATTATTAATAGACACCAAAGGGCATAAATGGAGAGGTGAAGAATCGAAAAAATCAATTCAGCTCGAAAAAGGGTCACATAATTTAGAAGTATTATATGCAAAAACCTTTTCATGGGGCAGCCGAGCTTTGGGTGTTTTTATAAAAAGAGAAGGTACTCCAAAGCAATCGTTTCACGATTATATCTCACTACCTGACCCTGACCCAGTTGGTTTAATTGAAGTTAAAAAAGACAATGAAAAGCCAGTGCTTCAACGCTCATTTGTATATTTTGACGGCAAAAAAAGAACCCATGCTATTAATATTGGGGGTTTAAATGGTGTAAATTTTTCATATGATTTACAAAGAGCCTCAATATTACATGCTTGGCGTGGTAAGTTTTTGAATGCAACCGAAATGTGGTTTGAGCGAGGTGAGCCACAAATAACTGAACCTCTATCTTCGTCAATTCAATTGGATGGAAAAAATGCTGTGGTTGCAAAAACTATAGATGGAATTCCTGATTCTTTATCCGTAGAAAAAGAATGGATTTATAAAGGTTATAGTTTCGATGTGAATTATAATCCGATTTTTAAATATAATTATCAAAACAAGACCGTTTTTGATAAAATTACGACTGCTTCTGATGGCGCTGGATTAGTTAGGGAAATCAACTTTTCTCAATATATGAATGCTGAGACTTATGTACGAGCAGGTGAAGCTCAAGAAATTATACTTTTGGAAAATGGAACCTATCTTGTTAATAATCATTATATAAGAATACCCTTAAATTTAGTTCCCATTATTACTGAAAGAAACAATAGGGGCGTAAAACAATTACTAATTCCTGTAATTTCACGAAATATATCTTACGCAATAATTTGGTAATTTTTATTTGAAATCTTTTTAGAAAAATTTATATGCAAAATTTATTGAAATTTATAAGCTTAATCATTCTAGTTTTCTTTTTGAAACTTGATTTACTTTCACAGAAAGCAAAACCAGCTTCTGAGGAAGATTTTTACCAAATACGCACTATTCCAATTCAAGAAGGCATTGAGTTAGAAGTTGGTGGCCTCGCTCCTATGCCCGATGGGCGCATAGGTGTAAGTACACGAAGGGGTGAAATTTGGATTGTAGAAAACCCGTACATGAATGGTGGCACATCGCCGTCCTATAAAAAATTTGCTTCGGGCATGCATGAAGTTTTAGGACTCGCTTATAAAGATGGCTCATTTTATTGTACTCAACGTGGCGAACTCACCAAAATTACAGACACAAACGGCGATGGCGAGGCCGATGAATATGAGGCAATTGCAGTGTGGCCGCTTTCTGGCAACTACCATGAATACAGCTATGGCCCGCTATTTGATAAAAATGGAGATATGTATGTATCATTGAACCTAGCTTGGATAGGTTATGGCGAAGGTAATATGGCCAAATGGCGTGGCTGGATTTTGAAAATAAAACCAAATGGCGAAATTGAACCATTTGCAACAGGTTTGCGCTCTCCTGCTGGTATACTTTTAAACGAAGCTGGTGATTTATTTTATGGTGAAAATCAAGGTGACTGGGTGGGCTCAGGCAGAATTACACATTTGGCAAAAGGTGATTTTGCAGGAAATCCTGGGGGGCTTTTATGGACAAAAGAGCCTAATTCGCCTTTGAAATTGATGAAATCGGATATCCCTGACACTGGTGAACCCATGCACAAAGCCGCCGAAAAAGTAAAAGAATTGAAAGTGCCTGCCATGTGGCTACCCCATACTATTTTGGGTATTTCCACAGCTGATATCATTGAAAATAAAACAATGGGCAAATTTGGGCCTTTCGAAAATCAGTATTTTGTGGCCGATCAAGGGCATTCAAAAATAATGCGAATGACATTAGAAAAAGTAAATGGTGTCTACCAAGGAGCTATTTTCCCATTTGTTGACGGTTTTCAATCTGGAATATTGCGCCTTAGATGGGGCATCGATGGCTCTATTTTTGCTGGAATGACCAGCCGTGGTTGGAGCAGCACTGGTAAAGAAAAATTTGGTTTGCAGCGATTAGAATGGACAGGTAAAATACCTTTTGAAATGAAAGAAATCAAAGCGATGCCCGATGGCTTTGAAATAGAATTCACAAGACCTGTTGATTTAAAAACCGTTCAAAACATGAAAAATTATGAGCTAAACAGCTTTAATTATAAGTTCCACCATAACTATGGCAGCCCAGTTATTGACAATAAGTCCATAAAATTGAAAAATGTAATCGTTTCATCTGATAAAATGAAAGTTAGATTAGTGATGGATATTCGTCAATATTACATTCATGAAATAAAATTAAACAATGTTTTATCTGAATCTGGAGAAAGTTTACTGCATAATTTTGGTTTTTACACTTTAAACGAAATACCAGTTGGTGATAAAGTAAGTACAAATGTGCCCAAGAATCATATGGGGCATGATATGAGTGCTATGTCAAATACAAAACCAATACTATTAGCTCCTTCAGCCAAACGTCAAAATGAAATGCCCGTCAGCTGGAATGGTGCTGAAGATCAGGTAGTTAGTATTGGCACAAAACCTGGTCTTCAGTTTGATATTAAAACGATTCAGGTAAAAGCTGGATCAAAAATTAAGTGGATATTTAATAATAATGATGACATGACGCATAATTTAGCTATAATAGCACCTGCCTCAGCAGATGCAGTTGCAACTTTAGCTATGAATTTAGGTTTGAAAGGTTCAGATTTGGGCTATATACCCAATACACCTAAAGTACTGTATCATACAGGATTATTACAGCCCGATGATGCCGAAACTATTTATTTTGTTGCACCTCAAAAGCCTGGAAATTACACTTATATTTGTACGTATCCTGGCCATGGGCAGATTATGAGGGGGGTGTTGAAAGTTGTGAAATGATTTGAGAATTTTTATTGCGATAAGTCGATTATTTTCATTTTATTAAAATAATTAATATGAAAAAAAAAGAAATTAAATCGTTGCTAATTAGCTTATTCTTACTATTTTACTCAACTATTTCTGCACAAAAATACATGGCTGTTTTATCAGGGCCAAATGAAGCACCACCAAATGCTTCATCGGGAACAGGCAATGCTATTATAACAATAAATGGCACTAGTATGCGTGTACAATGTGTGTTTAATGGTTTAATAGGAAATACAACTGCCACACATATTCATGCAGCAACAGCTGTGGCAGGAGCAGGTACTGCAGGCGTTGCTACTGTAACTCCAACTTTTACAGGTTTTCCATTAGGGGTAACAAGTGGAAGCTATGACAATACTTTTGATATGAGTTTAGCTTCTAGCTACAATTCTGCTTATATAACAGCACATGGTGGTACTGTCGCCCAAGCATGGGCCGACCTTAAAGCCGCCATTGTTGCGGGGAAGTCTTATTTTAATATACATTCAATCATTTATCCAGGAGGTGAAATTAGGGGATTCCTAATTCCTTCATCATGTTCTTCAACTAAAACTGGCAATTGGAATGATGCTACCGTTTGGACTTGCAACTTCATCCCAACAAGTTTGGACAATGTGGTTGTTTTGCCAGGACATGTCGTATCTATTCCATCAAGTTTTTCAGCTTTTGCAAAAAATATTGAAATTAATGGCGAACTAAAAAAGGGACTTGGTGCAAGTTTAACTTTAAATCAATAAATTTGGCATTTTTGGATTTAGAGTATAAACATTTTTTCAGAAATTATTTAAATATCTTTTGTCCCAAAGCATTTTTTCTCAGGAAATTCCGACCTTGTAGCACCAAAAATTAAAAATAAGGGCCTTCTTCTGAGTGGATTTTCAAACTTGGCTTATAGGCCATTATTGCCTTTATTACCTCATTGGAGGTTTTGGTGCCATATAGGTACACCTCTTTTAATGCTGGAAATTTTGTAAGGTCCAAAATTGACTTATCTTCGGTGCCAGTGAAGGATAAATTCAGAATTTCTAAATTTGGCAATTTGCTCAAATACATTAAGTTTTGCCCTTTCAATTTTGTTTTCTGAAGATAAAGCTCTTTCAAATTGGTCATTTGGCCAATATAATACAGGTCGGCATCGTCTAATTGGGATGAAACAAGTGATACTTTTGTGAACAATTCCAAATAAGGCTTCAAAAGTAATAGCTTTTTACTATCAAATGCCACCGGAGGAAACTTGTTGGAAATTGTATATTTTTCACCCTCCGCCTTATTATCTTTTTTAATGCTTACTTCCAGTTCATCGGCTAATAATTTAAGTTCATTTTCGATCTGAGAAGCGGTAAACTTGGCTTTATCCAAATTTAAACGATATTTTTTAATATTTGGAGCCAGTTGATAAACCAATGATTGTACGTTGAGACTATCCATTTCAGCTATGCTCAATTTCTCTTTTGCCCCTTTCAAAATCCAATATTTTATAATGGCAATTTCACTTTTTGCAACCTGAATTTTCCCAACAGGTGGCATATGATCCGAAATAGTATCGGGCAAAAGTATTCTTTTTATCAGTTCTGACGAATCAGGCAGAAAATGGATGATGGGCAATTTCCCACTTTCACCTTTTTCAAATAAGTCTTTTATTGATGCCACCGAAAAGCCTCCTTTGGCTCGTAAACTATGATGGCAACCTGCACATTTAGTTTCTAGTATGGGCTGAATTACGTCTTCATAAACATACAAAATTGTATCAGACGCTACTGGTTTTGACTTAAATTCTTTGCTCATAAAAGGCAAATATTCGTTCAAATAATTTTTGCCATGAGTTAAACTACCCCCTTGATGGCTTGTATAAAAGGCTGATATATTGGTAATTAGTAATAATATTAGATAAATTGGCTTGAGGTTTACGGCCGACTCTAATGAAATATAAACCGCATAAGTTAGCAATAAACCAAAGCCTGTGGCTATAGCGCCTATAAAATGTTGATCCATTAGTATACCCTCAAAATTTCCAGAGGAAAAAAGTAAAAAGCCCGATAATATTGAAAGTAAGGTTAATAAGACAGCTACCAAAAAAACTAAATTAAAAACTTGCTTTGGTATTTTGTTTAGGCTTAAAAAATTGAAAATTTCGCCTAATAAAAGCAATAAAATTAATACAATTGGAAAATGTAAAATTATTGGGTGTAGCCTGCCCACGGTTAATAATTCGGGCGAAACATCAGTTAGCTGTAAGGATTTTAAGAAAAGTAGGCCAATGCAAATAATTATCAATATAATCCTTTTCAACATGAATATTATTAGTAGTTAAAAAAATCTCTTAAAAGCAAAATTTTAATCAATTGAAAATGTAGCATTTATTTATTTCCAATCTCAATCATTTTCAAATTAGGCCTTTCAAAAAAGGAAATAATTAAATTATTAAACCAACAGGTTTCTTAAAGTTGATGAGCTATCGCCAAATTGGTTTAGGTTAATGCCTTGGCTATGCAACATGGTCAAATATAAGTTCGCCAGTGGTGTTTCTGGTGCATATTCTAGGTTTTGTCCCGTTTTTATTTTTCCACCACCTTTTCCGCCAATTAGTATTGGTAGGTTGCGTGGTGCATGCCTATTTCCATCACGCAAGTCGGAGGCAAATACCACCATCGACTGGTCTAATAAAGTATGGTCTCCTTCTTTTATACTTTTCAATTTTTGTAAAAAATAGGAATATTGCTCAACATGCCAAGTGGCTATTAAGGCATATTCATCCATCAGCAAGGCTTTATCCATATGGTGTGAAATGGAATGGTGATTACCTTTTACACCTTTTATAAATGAAAAATTCCTGTTGGATACTGAATTGCCAAACATAAAAGTGGACACCCTACTGGCATCACTCCAAAAGGCTAAAACCATGATATCAAGCATCAATCGGGTTTTTTCGGTAATATCAACCCCCGAATACATATCCAAATAGTCATCAATATTCTGATTAACCCTAATAAGCTCCTTTTTTACATCTTTTGTAATATTGGCTTTAAATTTCTCCCGATTTGCTTCACTAGAAATTCGTTTTTCCACACTATAAATTGATTCTAAATATTCCGAAAGCTTGTCTTGGTCAGACCGCCCAAGGTTTTTCTTTAAAGTGTTGGCATCATCTTTTACGGCATCCAAAATACTTTTTTTCCAAGGGTCTTGTTTTATTTTCACGCCAGGAATATATGGTTTGAACAACCTGTCAAAGGCTAACCTAGGGTCAATTTCCTTACTCATTGGCTGCTGGGCAGTTTTCCAAGAAATACTTGAGCCATATAATCGGGTAAAGCCTACATTGATATCAACACCGGTTGTAATACGGTCTAAGCCATATTCCAATGAAGGAAACAGGGTTTCGCCACCAACTTTTGAGGCTATTACTTGGTCCACCGATACACCACCGCAATTTATATTATCACCAATGGTTTGTTTTATAGGCATACAGGTAAGCAAGCTGGCCGACTTTGCATAATGCCCATCGGCACCTTTAAATATCGAATTATGGTTCATTAAATTGGCCAAAACATTTACCTCTTTTTGCACGGGGGCCAAAGGTGTCAGCTGTGGTGTGAGTTGAAAATTTGAGCCAAATTCACACGGATTCCAAAGATAGGGATGAACACCATTTGGCATATAAAAAAAGGCAGATCTCACTGGTGCTTTTTTTAATGGAATTGATGTAAAGGGTTTTCCCATCGCCTCCAAAAACGGAAGAGCAATTGAAGCACCTACACCTTGAAGCATTCTTCTCCTAGAAATTTGCCAAGATTTAGTCATATATATTTATTGCAATTAAAGGTTAAAAATATTATTAGAAAATAAATATTTTGGGCTTGAATATTAAGCAATTTTGTGGAAAAATATTATTTTCCCACAATATTATACACTTTTTTTCTCAAAATCACTAATTTTTGTTAAAAACGGATAGCTTTTTACAAGCTCAATTATAAATGGTTCTGGATTGAAATTATTTTCTAATAATGTATTTTCTAATCTTCTTATGGCGGGTTCGTCAGTAAATAAAACCGACCGCCCCAATGCGTAAGAAAGCATTTTAGTGGAAAAATTTCTTGCAATTCTTTTTTTATCCTTAACCAATATTTTTCTTAATTCTTCGGGACCGTTAAATTTTTCACCTTCTGATGTTATACCCGAAGCGTCAATTTTTACTTTGCCGTAAGTATCACGCCATTGACCAGTTGGGTCGTAGTTTTCCAAGCCTAAGCCCAAGGGATCCATTTTTTGATGGCACGACTGGCACTCGGGCTTTGCACGATGCATTTCTAATATTTTACGTAATCCCAAGGCATCATGTATTGCCTTGTCTTCAGTAAGTGCCGACACCTCTTCTGGTGGTGGCGGTGGTGAAATACCCAATATTTGTTCCAAAACCCATTTGCCCCTTAATACTGGCGAGGTTCTTGTTGAAATGGAAGTACTTGCCAACACGCCAGCCATTCCTAATATTCCTCCTCTTTTTGCATCAGAAAACTCAACCTTTCTAAATACTTCAGAATCAACACCGCCAACCCCATAAAAATTGGCCAAACGCCCATTTAAAATGGAATAATTGCTATTGACTAAGTCCATCATATTTTTGCTTTTTGTCAATACATGATAAAAATATTCTCCAGCTTCGCTATACAAATCTTTCCTGAGGGTCAAATTGAAATCGGGGTACATTTTTTCATCCACCATTGGTTGGGGTTCCAAAAGTTTGGTTATTCCTAACCATTGTACTGAAAAGTTTACAGCAAAACGCTTAGCTTTTGGGCTTGCCAGCATTCTTTTAACCTGGCCTTCAAGCACCAAAGTATCTTGCAGTTTGCCTTTATATGCCAGTTCAAACAATTCTTCATCGGGGCAGCTAGCCCATAAAAAATACGACAATCGATTAGCTACTTCAAAATGACTTAGCTTATATGCGCCTACTATTTGAGGCTCCTCTTCAATTTTATATAAAAAATTGGGAGATACCAATATTGCTTTTAAAACCTGCCCAATACTTTCATTGAACCGCTGTGGATTATTAATCTTTGATTTTTCGTTGTAAACTGATTGAAAAAGTGATAATAATTTGTTTTTTTCGGTAGCCCCTAAAAACCGTCGATAAGTTTTTGATCCAATTTGATTTATCACTTTTTCAGCTGCCAGTTTTTCATCAGTCAAATATTTGTATTTAACCGAAAAAAGTGATTTAAACCAGTTTTTTACACCTTCCCAACCATCTGCCTGAAATGCGAATGGCACAATTTCCCGCCATTTTGATTTATTTTGATAAACACTATCTACCACCATTTCGGCAGCATCGTAGTATCGCTCAAGTTTTAAAGGGGTGAAATATAAGGCACGGCCCTGATTATCAAAGCCTCCACCACCGGAGCCATCCGAAGGAAAATAATTATAGGCATCAATATTTACCCCAAACAAATCCAAAATGGTATTGTGGTATTCGGCATGGCTCAGCCTTCTTATTACTACTTGGCCGGGAGTTTTTTTCTGTAATGATTTTTG
>JANMZR010000008.1:0-4686 GCA_031383555.1 Cytophagaceae bacterium
TTAAAAAAATTGAAAAAGACTTTCCTCTATATTTTAGTTCAAATCATTTCCTGGCCTGTAATTAGCCAAGTTGTTTCCTCCATTGCCAAAGCTGATCCATCTCAAAACACAGAAAAAGTTAATGTTGAAGTAAAATCTGAAATACAAAATCAGAATAAATATTTGTTGCCATTATTTGGTGGTATTGAAAAATCGGAAAAGGAGAAAGTTGTTGACCTTGCGTTTGTGAATATGTGCAAAAATAACTTCCCTAATTTGATTGAAGCCTCTAAGTTTTTTGCAGACAGAGGCTGGGAATATTTGTCTGAATCTGAGCTTGATACAGCGATGCATAGGTTTAACTTATGCTACCTTTTGAACCAAAAAAATGTGGACGCTTATTGGGGAATTGGGGTAATTTGTTTTCAAAAAGGTGAATTGGATAATGCCTCAAAAATATTAAATAAAGGCATAGAAATTGATTCATCAAATGCCTCATTGATGGTAGATTTGGCTACAGTGGAACTTGCCTGTTATCAAAAAAACAACCACGCTGAACACCTTACCTTATCTCACAACCATCTCGCAAAAGCTATAGATATTGATCCATTGAATATTTTAGCTTGGCTGAAACGCTCTCAAACAGAGTATTATCTTGAAAATTACGAAAACTCTTGGGACTGTATCCACAGTGCGAGATTACTCGACATCACTAAAATTGATTTGACTTTCGTTGAGAAACTTAATGAAAAAATGAAAGATCCGAAAAGTGTCTTTAAGTTTTAGGAAAGAAAAACCCAATATTCAAAATTCAATTTTACTTCATCAAAATTTTGGTCGTTTATAAAGAGGAACAGTGCTGCAGGGTTCTCCAAACATAATACTTTGGGCTACTGGCATCAATAAATTGGTGATTTTCAAATAAGCTGAAACAGAAATTTCACCTTTCGAACAGCCTTTTACAACTATTTTAGCATCTCGATATTGTTCAATATTTATTGCTGATATTGCGTCATCAATAACTGCTTCCTCTAGTTTTTGTAAATCGCCAAATACAATTTTATTGGCTTTTGGTTGTAGTTTAGTGGTTAAAAGCATATAGGCCCAAGTCGGTATAAGCACATCTTCTGAGCAAATAATTGCCACGTTTTTTCCTAAATATTGATCCCAATTATGTACTTTAATGAATTCACGAAATTCTTTTTCTCGTAAAATCATATCCATAAATAAATTTTGCTTCAAGTCGTAAACTACATTTTGTGATTTCGGGATAAAATCCTCTAAATCAATGGTTATCAGCCCACTATTAGCAACTTTATTTATAATTTGATCTTCAATTTCTATCATGATTGCATTAAAAAATTTCGAATTTGTATTCTCTGTTTTGTTTCAAATGTGGGACAATTTATAAGTATTCAACACTCTTTAAGACTTCATTTTTCCTACAAATTCTTTTAAATAATAAGGCTCAAAAGTGACAAGATTTTCAAATTCTCCCTTTTCATATTTGCAAAATGCTAAATCTCCAACGGTACTAGCACTCGGAAAAAATTTTGATTTTAGGTAAACAGCATTCGTATTTTTACCCAAAATTGCTTTACTTTTTTCGGCCCCATCTCCAAAAAATACAACAGTTTTTTCTGTTAAAAGTTCGGCAAAGGTATGCTCTTCTATAATTTTTGCATTTGTATCTAGCACAATATTCAATTCTGAATCGAAAATTGAACAATAAACCTCCATTCGGCGAGCATCGAGCATTGGGCAAAATAAATATTCTTTTGGGAAATACTCAACAACCTGTTTTGCCATCGCTTTCAAAGTATCTATTGCAATTAGAGGTGTATCTATCGCTAAACAAAGGCCTTTTGCTGTGCTTACGGCTATTCGCAAGCCAGTATATGAGCCTGGGCCTTTTGCGACCGCAATAGCATTTAGATTATTAGTTTTTAATTGGCAGTTCAATAAACTTTGCTCAATAATAGGCACCAATTGCCCTGAGGCCGATTTATCACTAAATAGGGTAGTATTTATGAGTAATTCTTGGTTTTTATGAATAGCAACCGAGCAAACTTTTTGTGAAGTTTCAATACTTAAAATATAGATATCTTTTTGCTCTTCCACCAAATATTAGTTAGCCAATTTTAATATGGATTTATATTTAGGCATGTCACCAAATAATTTCAAAGCTTCCAATATTTCCGGGTCACTCACAAAAGAGGCCTCTTTTTCTCCTTTTTGCAGGTATAAATGGGAGATAATTTCTTTTTCTAGTTCGGCTTTTATTTCATTTTTAAACAAGGTTAAATCTCCTTTTCTTTGTAAAGCTATTTTTGCTTTTAAAGCATTAAATTGCTCTTGTATTCCAGCCAAATATTTTTCCTTTTTTGCAGATGCTTCTAAGGAAAGCAAGTCCTTTTCCACTTGGGTAGAATAGTCGTAATCCTTAGTTTTTAACCAAGTTACAAATTCAGTAAATTCAGCATCGGTTAATTTAAATTCCTTAGCTGACTTTATTTTAGGGTGTTCGAAAATATATTTATTAGCGTAATCAAAAATGAGCGTTTCTTGTATCAAGCTCGCTGTAACAGGGGCAAATGAGTTTTTTTCTATTTCAATATCAGGCTTTACGCCACCACCATCATAAACTACTCGATTATTTTTAGTTTTGAATGCGGTAATTAATGAATCGGGCATTTTGCCAACACTCCCATCTGCATTACGATGAGAATAATCGATTGCCTGTATGCATCTTCCACTTGGAATATAATATTTGGCAGTAGTTACTTTTAGCTTACAATTGTACGATAGATCACGGGTAATTTGAACCAAGCCTTTACCAAAACTACGTTGGCCAATCAATACTGCTCTATCGTAATCCTGCAGTACTCCAGCCACTATTTCTGCAGCAGAGGCACTACGATTATTGGTTAAAACTGCTATAGGCATTTCAGTATCAACTGCCTGATTCATAGCTTTATAGGTTTTATTCCACTCCGCTACTTTGCCTTTGGTCGATACTATTTCAGCATCTTTTGAAATAAACAAATTACAGATTTCAACGGCCATATTGAGCAAGCCACCTGGGTTTTCTCTAACATCAAGTATCAAGTTTTTCATGCCTTTTGCCTTCAAATCAACAAAAGCTTGTTTTACCTCCTTGGCTGCAGATGCCGAAAAGTCCGTTAAATTAATATAGCCTACTGTTTCATTAATCATGCCAAAATAAGGCACGTTTAACACTTTTACTACATCTCTAATTATGGAAAGTTCTTCAGTTTTGGTAGAGCCATATCTGATAACTGTGGCTTTAAGAGCAGTTCCATTTTGGCCTTTTATTAAAGTATTTAAGTCAATTTCTTTCTTATTTCTAATATCGATACCATCCAATTTTATGATTTCGTCCCCTATTTTTAAGCCTACTTTTGCAGATGGCGAATCTTCATAAACCATCAGCACAATATTTTTATTTTTAATATTAGCAATTACAGCTCCTATGCCATTATAATTGCCTGTTGTCATGGTACGATAGTCTTCAATATCGTCTTCGGCATAATAATTAGTATATGGGTCAAGCTGCTTTAGCATACTTGTTATACTATTTTTTACAACTTTGTTAGGGTTTATTTCGTCAACATAATAAGCGTTCAGCTCTTTAAACAGCGTTGCATAAATGTCTAGATTTTTAGCAATTTCAAAAAAACGCTCACCCGGATCAGTGAAGGAAAAAAGGCTTAATGTACCGATAGCTAACAATGTAGATACCCATTTTTTATAATTTTTCATTTTTTATATTTATTTTCTAAATTAAAATCTTATCCATTAACCTTTATCAATTCAATTATTTTCTTTAATACTACCTTCATTTTATTTTCAATTTGTTCAAAAGTTAGTATTTCTTTACCAATATAAATAAAAGCAATATCAGATGGAAAAATAATAGATTCATCACTGTAAATCAAATTTTTATTTAACCGATAGGCTTCTCTAATTCTTCTTTTAATCAAATTTCGGTCAACTGCTTTTTTAAATAAACGCTTTCATACACTAATAATTATTGAAATAGTTTTTTTTTCATTAGAAGGTTGGAAAAGGCATACAACACGAAAAGGGTAGAGAAAAACTGAATTAGTTTTTTCACTACCCTTTTTAAAGAGTTGATCTATGATTTTTTTACTGTTAAGCCTTTCAGCCTTTGTAAAAGTTTGCCTCATACCTAATTTAGTTAATCTTTTAGCTCCAATAGCACAATCAACATAAAATATACGGTAAAAAGGAATTATTATTTAAAAATTAATAAATAGAATTCCAGAGGATTCCTCTAAAATAAACTATTTACCTCTTTTCTCGTCAGAAACTGTAAGCTTCCAACGGCCTTTTGCACGACGGGCTGCCAAAACTCGGCGACCATTTGGTGTAGAATTTCGCTCACGAAAGCCATGCTTATTCTTTCTTTTTATAACTGAAGGTTGGAAAGTCCTTTTCATATCAATTTAAATTTTTAATTATTGTAGGAAATTAATCCTTAAATATTTTACTGTTTTTTTCAAAAGAGTTTGCAAAGGTAGCCTTTTTTTTTCAGATTGCAAAAAATTTAGCAAAAATGCCTTTCGATGAATATTACAATTTCAAAAAATAAAGCTCTATTAAATTTTATTGATATTGAAATGAAATTTAAGGCTGAAGGAGATTTAGTATTGCTACAGTTAC
>JANMZR010000087.1:0-4556 GCA_031383555.1 Cytophagaceae bacterium
CTCAATAGTTCCGTTTATTGATTCTGATGATACAACTGTAAATACATCGGTATTTTCTTCCAATAATCCTTTATAAATTACTTGATAGGTGTTGTCTTTAAAGCTATTCTTTATGGCAAATTTTTCACCTTCCAATATAACTTTTGACTTATTTATCAAAGCAATATTATCGCAAAGTTCCTCAACAGATTCCATCCTATGGGTTGAAAAAATAATAGTGGTGCCTTTTTCTTTTAGTTCCAATATTTCGTCTTTTAACAAATTGGCATTTATCGGATCAAAACCTGAGAATGGTTCATCGAGAATAATTAGCTTAGGCTCATGAACTATAGTTGCTATAAATTGTGTTTTTTGTTGCATTCCCTTTGAGAGGTCTTCAACATTTTTATTCCACCAGTCTTTAATGTCGAATTTTATGAACCAAGCTTTAAGTTTTTCTGTAGCAAGTGATTTTGACATACCTTTTAATTGAGCCAAATATTGTAATTGCTCGCCCACTTTCATTTTTTTATACAGGCCTCGTTCTTCGGGCAAATAACCGATGTTTTCGATATGTTTTGCATTGAGAAGCACTCCATCTAAAAATATTTGACCAGAATCGGGACCCGTAATTTGGTTAATAATACGTATAAGAGAGGTTTTACCTGCCCCATTTGGCCCTAAAAGCCCAAATATTGATCCTTTTGGTACCTGAATACTTACATCGTTGAGAGCGGTATGAGCTGAGTAAGTTTTTACGATGTTTTTTGCTTCAAGTAAAATATTATTCATTATATTTTTTAATTTTTATAAATATATTAGTTTGTAAATTATAGCTCAGAGTTAAAAAACTGAGCTATAATTAAATTTGTTTTATCAGTTAGTGTAACGAGATTTCAATTGAAATAAAATCCAAAAACTAATTAAACCTCCAATAAGTGCCCCAAATAAATTCAAAGAAATAACATTAGTTACAAATCCAATTAGGCTGATATAATACATATAATTCCAGCCTTTTTTCTCTTTATTTTGTAAAGGTTTAAATGCCATAAATGATAAAAATGCAGAAGCACCAAGTGATATTATACTTAACCACATAGTCCAAGTTGAACCATAAGCATTGGCACCCAATGCATTTAAGGCTGAACCCATACCGAAAATTGACAAGATACTTAGGCCGCCCAACACAACTATTAATCCTGCCAAATAGGGGGCAATTTGTACTAATATATCTTTAATATTTTCCGGAAAAGCGGGAAACTTTGAAAAAATTGGTTCTAGTTCTTTTTCGAGAGGCAAAGGGGTATTTTCCATTTTTAAAAATTGTTTAAGTTAAAGGATTGATTTAGAAAGCAATATAAACAATAAATACATTTAAGTTTTATAAATTTAGTTAAAAATTAACCTTTATAAAATATCCACTTGCCGATTTCCTTAAAGGTGGTTTTCTTACCATACATTAATATTCCTATTCGATAAATACGTGAGGCAAGCCAAGTTGTGCCAATAAAACCTATTACTAATAGGCTCAATGAAAGTATAATTTGCCATGTAGGTACCCCAAACGGTATGCGTATCATC
Organism: Cytophagaceae bacterium; assembly: GCA_031383555.1. GTDB lineage: Bacteria > Bacteroidota > Bacteroidia > Cytophagales > Spirosomataceae > JANMZR01. The sequence goes on from JANMZR010000087.1 coordinate 1,561, forward strand.
ATATTCACAGGCGAAGTAAAAGGAATCATAGAAGCCCAAAACGCTAAACTTCCATCAGGGTCTTTCATAGTGGCTGGTGCCAACATAATTGCAATTATTATTGGCAAACTCACTGGCAACATAAACTGCTGAGTGTCTGCTTCACTATCAACTGCAGCGCCAACTGATGCAAATAATGCGCTGTACAATAAATATCCGCCTAAAAAATAAAGCAAAAAATTGATTAAAATACTAGCAATTGGGAGTGTTTTGGCAAATCCCAAAAGATTTTCAATTGGGTTTCCTTCAGATTTTTGTAGAATATTTGGTTGGTCGCTATTTACTTTTTCCTGTGCAATTTCAACCTTCGCTTTTATATCGGATAGTTTATCTTTGACCAAAAAAGACGTGCCAATTGAGCCAATAATCCATGAAAGTGCAATCCAAAGTAAAAATTGTGTTAGACCAACCAACCCAACCCCAACTATTTTACCAATCATCAATTGAAATGGCTTTACAGAAGATATCATTACTTCAATTATACGACTAGTTTTTTCCTCCATTACCCCTCGCATAACTTGTGCACCATAAACGAATAAAATTCCATACAAGAGAAACGCTAAAATATAACCTACCACTGCGGCTGCTTCGGAACTATTTTTCTTTTCGCCATCTTTGCTTAAGCTAAAAGTATCAGCACTTATGTTAACCTTGTTATCTTCAATTATTTTTATATCAATTCCTGCATTTTTGAGCCGAATATTTTTAACTTCATTTTCTACTGTTTTCTCAATATTGCGTTTCATTGACATATTTACATTTTTCTCAGCAAATATTTGAAGCCCTTTTGGGTTGTCAACAATATTTTGGGGGATGTAAATAAGCGCATCTGACTGGCTTTCAGGAAATTTTGCTTTTGCATCGGCAATATTTCCTGATAAAATAGTAAAATTAATTTCCTCGGTATTTACAAATTTTGTACTAAATAAACCCGATTCATCGAGATACTGCACTTTTTTTACATCATCCTTTTGCATGGCCAAAAGTATTGGCACAACCCAAATTAAGGACATTAATAAAGGCGTAAGTAAAGTCATAATAATGAATGACTTTTTCTTAACCCTTTTAAGGTATTCATGTTGTATAATTAGTAGGATTTTTTGCATAAAGTGACTATTAATATATTAGCAAATTTGGTGAATAATTAATTCAAAATTAGAGTATTTTGACGAAAGGCAAATTTAAGGTTTAAATTGAATTTTTGTGAAATTAAAAGTCAAAATAATAAAGTAAATTAAGGAAACTAGAACTAATTAAAAAATAAAATAAGGCATAATTTTTATTAAAGTGTTGGCATCCAATACTTTAATTTTATTCATGTCGGTAATATTATTGAAATTACCATGCTGATTGCGATAGGCAATGATAGCTTTAGCTACGTATGGTTTTAGATAAGGATGTTTAAGGTCGGTAACAATATTTATATTTATTTTACGAACTGGCGAATTGATTTCACCAAATTTCATAAGCTCATCCACAACTATGGAGTCAAGTCCGAATACTTCTCTAATTTGATTTTCAGAAGTAAAACCACCCAAATTATCACGGTATTTTATAATTCTTTGTGATAATTTCGAACCTATTCCTTTTATTGTCATCAGTTTTGTGGTATCAACTGTATTAAAATCAAAATTTACAGATTTTTTGGAATAAGTATTTTTCGGATATTCGGGTTTAGAGCTTGTATTATTATCAGAAGTAATTGAAGTTAAGTTTTCAATAGTAGACTTAGAAATAGCTTCAAGTTTAATATAAGGTTCAAGTTTAGAAAAAGTTGAGGGCAAAAGACCATATATTTTCTTTAAGTCATCTTTTGACTTGAATTTACCACCAGCGTTTCTGTATTTCACTATTCTTTCAGCAATAAACTCAGGTATACCCAATGAAACAAATCCAGTTTTATCAAGTATATTGGGGTCGAAGATAAATAGTTTCGATTCTTTAACAGCTTCTTTTTCAACAGAATACCTGTCATATTGAAAATCTTTTTTTTGGAAATCTGCCTTTGTGTCTAAAGAAGTTTTATCAATTTTTGAATCTAATTCCTTTTGAAGTGCCAATAATTTTGCTTCATCATTTTCCCCTAATTTGGCCTCATTATTAGGCAATAATCTAAATAAAAATGGTAATAAAATAAAGCAAATTAAAAGAAGAATTAATAACATAAAACCAGAAGCTTCGCTACTGGAAAATCCAAAGTAATATTTGATTTGGTTCAGAAATTTTTTCATTTAGTTGAGTATTTATTAAGATCAAACATTAGGTATTTTTATAGTAAATGTAATAAAACAGGATTTTATTTTCATATTCATTATCAAATTTTAATTTTCATTCCATAATTCGGCCTTTTAATTTTATCTTTACAATCCATTAAAATATAAAAAATATTAATTATTTATGGCAGAGCAAAAAGGGCTAGATACAGCCTCTTCACTAAAAGACATCATTTCACATGCCAAAGAATATGGCTTTGTTTTCCCTTCTTCAGAAATTTATGACGGTTTACAGGCAGTTTACGACTATGGTCAAAACGGTGTAGAACTTAAAAATAATTTAAAAACATTGTGGTGGAAGGCCATGACAATGCTTAACGATAATGTGGTTGGTATTGATGCTTCAATATTTATGCATCCAAAATTTGCTGTGTTGGCTGGTGTTGAAAGGGTATTTAAATATATATTATTTAATCTGCATGATGTAAGGGGTGCTACTGCTTTAGAATACATACTAATACAAGCAAAACTTCCTCCACCAGATCCTGTTTTATTATCGTTGCTGTAAATATTATTACTATATACCTCGTTCGACCAAGTATTAGAATTGTTTGAAGAAGAATTAATATAATAAAATGCGGCTGCGGTTGAATTTGCACTGTTGGAGAATATATTATTGTTGAATATTTTTGCATTGTTAACAATGTCTGCAAAATTATAAATGTACCAAGTATTGGCCAAGCC
>JANMZR010000162.1:0-2816 GCA_031383555.1 Cytophagaceae bacterium
ATGATCAATTTGAAAAGTTGGAAATGGGATGCCGGCATCCAACATATTTTGCAATATCTCTCCCAAAACAGGAAGTGATAACATATACCTGTAATGGCCAGCTTGATATTCACCTTCCTTTTCATATACAAAAAGTTCATCGCCTCTTTTTCTGGATTCATTGAAGGCCATAAAAACCGGATGTTCCGTTAACGGAATTTTACAAGGTGGCAGAATATCACCATCAGCACTTCCAGGATACCATATACATTCTTTGTCATCAATTTCAAAAATGTTAAATCCGCAATGAAATTGAGGCACGCCTAATGTTTTCACTTGTTGGAAAAGAAGAGCTGCCACTTCAGGCAGTTCTTCGCTTCGCTGCATCGCCATTGTTCTTGCACGAACTCTTTCCAAAGCCAATTGAATCTGCGATTCTCTTGCTTGTGCTTCAGCTTTTTGGAGATCAAGAAAGCGCACGTACGCCTGCTCGAATACCCTTGCAAATCTTTTTAAGATGTCAAATCCTTCATTAGGAATAGTTTGGCCTGAATAACTATCGACCCACAGTGATGAGCGTTTTTCTGCAATTAGGGTTTGAGTATAGCCAGGTGCATTCAATTGGAATCCCCTTACATCTGCTGGTATCGTATCAAAGTCATTATGCCTTCCGGCATATTCAAAAAATTTATTTTTTTCATTAAAGGAATAATGCTTATTGCAATAACTCTTGCCCTTTTCTTTTGCGGCACAAAAATCTTTAAGGATTTCGCTTTCCCTAAAATCTTTTTCCACATAAGGAAGTTTTGCAAGAATTGGTGCAGTAAGGAGATCTGGCGCTGCTACCCATTGCACTATATCTTTTGAATTCTCAGTGTATAATTGAATACCTGCAACATCAAATGTCAATTCTAGTTCTTTCAGCTTTTGAAACAAAATCGCCACTACATTCTTCAACTCTTCACCCTTATGCATGGCTAGAGATGTGGAACGAACCTTCTCCAATGCCACTTCAATTTGAGCCTCCTTTGTCTGTGCTTCTGCTTTTTGCAGATCAAGAAATCGGGTATATGTTTGTTCGAAAATTATCCCAAAACGAATGAAAATGTCTTGGGCTTCAGGTACTGCTTCGAAAGTAATAAACATAAGACTTACTTTGGAGCCAAAAACAAAATAGTCATATTGATGTGCTGGAAAAGCAAAGCCATCTTCCAGCATTTTTTCATATTGTCTTTCATTTCCAAAACTGCTCAAGTTTTTGTAGGTCTCTTTAAGTAAATCTCCTTCCAAGTATTGAACCAAAAATTTTTCACCATTTTTTTTAGCATTACTTAATTCTTTAAAGACTGAAAATTTAGTAGCATCAATTGTATAAGATTTTATTAAATTACCCTGAGGGCTAGCGATATAATCAGTATAAAAATTATTATCATCACTCCAAACATTAAAACCTGTAGTCCATGCTTTGATACCCAGGCTACTTACTTGCTCAAATAATAAAATGGCAGTTTCGCCCAATTCTTCACTATGCTGCATGGCCATTGTCCTTGCACGAACTCTTTCCAATGCAAGTTGAATCTGTGCTTCTCTTGCCTGAGCTTCGGCTTTAATCAAATCCTGGTAACGACGAAAAGTTTGGGAAAATACAGCCGTAAACCGATGCATCAACTGCTGATATTCCAGCGTATGTGGCTGCATGGAAAAAGTCCAAATAGCTCCTTCTTGAAATTGATAGGACTGAAAATCCATATCAGGCATTTCAAGTATGGGTTGTGATAAATAGCCGGATGCAGTGTTCAGAATAGCTATATAATCCTGTTTTTCTTTACCTGAAAGATAATAATGAAGAAATCCGGACTTGTTTTTCCAGGAATCATATAAGAGCTGCCATTGCTTATGTTCAGCCATTTCGAATGTGCCAGCTGCTTTCATTGTTATTCCCTCATCCACATTTGTTACAGACCACACTTCCATCGTTTTGTTTATGTTTATGATGGCAATGCCGCACCTCAAATTTTCTACACCCAATTTATCGAGTTCTGTAAACAGGGTTACTATGGCCGAGCTTACATCCTCACTGCTGTGCATTGCCATCGTTTTGCTTCTCACTCTTTCCAAAGAAGCTTCTATCTGAGCTTCTCTTGCCTGGGCTTCTGCTTTTTGCAAATCTAGAAAACGGGTATAGGTTTGTTCAAATACTATTGCAAAACGGATGAAAATCTGGGTTTCTTCAAATGGTTTGGTGGTGATAAATAACAGGTAGCCATACTTGAATGTAACCGCATGATTTTTCTGCCAAATTGGCAAGTCTTGGCCGCCTTCTATCATCTTTTGGAATCCTTCCCTAAAGGCTGGAATTTCCATAAACAATTCATAATACTTTTTTATTTTTTCGCCTTCATATACTTCTTCATAAATCTCAATTTGGTTTTTCCAGGCTTCATACATGCGTTGCTCACCAGACTCCCAATTGTAAGGGACAGAAAATATGCCTATACTTGTCCATTTTTTTACCATAATATTATCGGGCTCACAGATGGCAAAGGCAACACCCAACGATTCTGCACCTAACTGCTTTAATTGATCATAAAGTAATTCTGCTGTTTCAATTAATTCGGAGCTATTGTGCATGGCCATCGTCCTTGCACGAACTCTTTCCAATGCAAGCTGAATTTGTGCTTCTCTTGCCTGTGTTTCGGCTTTTTGCAAATCATGAAAGCGAGTATAACTTGAATTAAATACTTTCCCGAAGCGGTGTAGGATATCAAACTTTTCGTCGGAGAGTGGTTCTTTTCCTATTAATTCAAGAGCACCAAAATTGTTAAACGAAGCGGAGA
>JANMZR010000163.1:0-12093 GCA_031383555.1 Cytophagaceae bacterium
TACAATTAGCCAAAAACAGAGCAAGAGGTTATAGAAATATTGACAATTTTATCAGTATGATATACTTCCAAACTGCCAAGCTAAAATTTAATTACCCACAGTATTCCACATAGCACCTTTTATTGTCTATGTGTGCTACACCAATTTGGTATTATTATTCCATTTATATGAAGGAAAACGGTGCTTCAGCCAGCTTAGTTGGCTATGGAATTTCGTTTCAAGGACTTTGCGAATTGCCATTTTTTTATTATTCTGCAAAAATAATTCAAAAAATAGGTTTGAAAAAATGTCTTTTGATAACAATAGCCGCCACCGTGTTAAGGTTATTTTTATATAATTATGTTAAAAATCCAAACTTTGCCATAGCTATCGAGTTATTACATGGTATTTCATGGTCTTTATTTTGGGTGGTGGTAGTTGAATATACAAATATTTTAGTTCCAGAAAAATGGCGTGCATCAAGTCAATCATTATTATATGCGTCTTATTATGGAATTGGAGCCATTTTAGGAAATTTTGTAGTAGGTTTGGGACAAGATTTTTCAATGAAAATTTCAGAAATTTATCAAATATCAGGTATTGTAGTTTTTTTGGTATTTCTAATGGCCTTTGCTTTTTTAAAAATTAAAGGAAAAGCATTGCTATCCCAATCTTAAAATAATGGCAATAAATATTAATCTTCTTCTTGAAAATTATCATTCTGGCTATACCTTAGATCAGGCCTTTTATTTAAATAAATCCATTTTTGATTTAGAATTTGAGCATATTTGGAAAAAATATTGGCTATTTGCAGGAACAGTCGCTGAAATTCCAAAGTCTGGTGATTATTTCACTTATAAGGTTGGTAATGAATCAATTATAATTATTAGGGGTAATGAAAATGAAGTATTTGCTCATTATAATACTTGCCGGCATCGTGGTTCTTTAATTTGTTTGGAGCAAAAAGGAAATGCTCCCAAGTTGCTTTGCCCTTACCACCAATGGGTTTACAATAAAGATGGTTCACTTTTCAAAGCAAGGCTAATGCCCGATGATTTTAATAAAAATGACTATGGCTTGATACCCGTTCATCTGAAAATTATTGAAGGATTTATTTTTATCTCATTGGCAGATTCACCGCCTGATTTTAGTTTTGTTGAAAGAGATTTTAGCCCATTTTTGAAACCTTTTCAATTAAATAAAACAAAAGTTGCTTTCCAAAAAACGTACGAACTTAGAACCAATTGGAAGCTAATTGCCGAAAATTTCAGGGAATGTTATCATTGTGGCCCTGCCCATCCCGAATATTGTAGTGCTGTTATTGGAGCTGATTTGAAGGAATCGCCAAACGAAATATTATTTGAAAAACAAAAAATTTGGCAAAACAAAGGTTTGGTAACTGAAAATATTGACTTCACAAAAGATTCTTTTCACTTTGCCGTTCGCTATCCTTTAAGGCCAAATATAGAAAGTTATAGCCTTGATGGCAAGGCAGTTGCAATACCTATTGGTGATCATAAAGACTTCGATGCTGGAGTTTTGGGATTAGTAACTTACCCTAATTTTTGGATGGATGCAGTGGCTGATTATATGTGGACTATGCGAGTTACTGCAGTGAGCCCATCGAAAACAATTATTGATTTGACTTGGATTGTCGATGAAAAGTCTGAAGAAGGTAAAGATTATTCAATAGAGCGATTAACTGAATTTTGGAAAATAACGGGAGAGCAAGATTGGGCTTTATGTGAAAATAATTTTAGTGGAATCGAATCATCAAAATATAAATCGGGGCCTTATGCGCCTTATGAGGATGAGGTAGTTAAGTTTGTTGATTGGACTATTGATAGATTAAAACAAGGTATAAAAAATGATTGATAGAAATCTATCCGACAAAAAAAACAGAACTTTCGATGCCATTGTAATAGGCTCTGGCATATCCGGTGGTTGGGCAGCTAAAGAGCTCACAGGAAAAGGCTTACGAACTCTTTTGCTAGAGCGTGGGCGTGATGTAAAGCATGTGCAAGATTACCCAACTATGATGGATAATCCTTGGGATTTGCCACATGGCGGTGAGGTACCTTTAGCTATTAGAGAGCAATATAAAGTACCAAGCCCACATTATATTTTTAATGAAGCCACAAGGCATTTTTTGGTAAAAGACGCTGAGCAAGAATATGTTCAGGAAAGCCCCTACCAATGGATGCGGGGCTATCAAGTAGGAGGGAGGTCGCTACTTTGGGCACGCCAGACTCAGCGGTGGAGTGATTTTGATTTTGAAGGGCCTGCCAGAGATGGATTTGCTGTGGACTGGCCCATTCGGTATAAAGATTTGGCCCCTTGGTATAGTTATGTTGAGAAATTTGTGGGAATATCTGGCAATAAAGATGGTTTAACCAATTTACCGGATGGCGAATTTCTTAAACCGCACGAAATGAGTTGTTTAGAAACTCATTTTCAAAGTAAATTAAAAGATATATACCCAAATCGCCCATTAATTATTGGTCGTTGTGCCAATCTTACCGAAGCTAAGCAGATTCATATAAATCAAGGAAGAGGAACTTGCCAAAATAGAACGTTATGTGAGCGTGGCTGTCCATATGGAGGTTATTTTTCAAGTAATTCTTCAACTATTCCTTGGGCTATGAAAACTGGTAAACTGACATTAAGGCCGCATTCAATTGTCCATTCTATTATTTATGATGAAAAAAAGCAATTAACTGGAAACAGTGGGAAAGCTATTGGTGTTAAAATAATTGATGCGAACTCCATGCAAATGGAGGAGTTTTATGCAAAAGTAATTTTCGTAAATGGCTCAACAAATGGTAGTAATTTAGTGCTTTTGAACTCAATTTCAAGTCGATTTCCAAATGGGTTGGGAAATGATGCAGGCGTTTTGGGTAAATATTTGGCCTTTCATAATTACAGAGGGCGAGTTACCGCAGAATTTGAAGGGTTTAAAGATAAAACCACAGATGGAAAACGACCAAACGGCACCTATATGCCTAATTTCAGGAACGTAGTTAAACAAGAAATGGACTTTTTACGTGGTTATGCTACGTCGCTTGGAGCAAATAGAAATCAATCACGGAATAATACAAATATTGGTGAAGAATTGAAAAATCATTTATTAAATACACAGCTGGGCAACTGGTCAATAAATGCCAATATGATGGCTGAAACTATTCCAAAGGAGGAATCAAGGGTGATATTGGATAGAAATTTGGTAGATAAATATGGTATTCCTCAAATGCGTTTTTCGGTAAAATATGATGACAACGACTTGAAAGTATTAAATGATTTTTGGCAGCAATTTGAAGAAATGTTTGTAACGGCTGGCTACACCAATATTCAAAAAATAGATACAAAAAGGCTTCCTGGGTCTGAAAACCATGAAATGGGAGGCGTTCGAATGGGGAAAGACCCCAAAACTTCAATGCTTAACGGCTTTAATCAAATGCATGCTGTAAAAAACGTATTTGTAACCGATGGTTCTTGTATGGTATCAACTGCCACTCAAAATCCTTCGCTCACTTACATGGCGCTTACAGCTAGGGCAGTTAATTATGCTGTGAAGGAGAAACTTGCATTTAGACTATAACTAATTTTAAATTTTTATAAAAATATAATGAAGAAACAAAATTTAGCTTTTTTAAGTAGTGTATTGTATTTATCTGCAGCATTATTTGTTATTTATACAAATGCAAGCAGTGATATTTCTAAAATGCTCAGTGGAAAATTTTTGATGTTTTCACTGCTGAGTATTTTGGTATTTATCGTTCTTTTATTTGTAATAAAGGAAAGCAATTCTAGTGATGAGTAATTTGCTTTAAATTAACTAAGAAAAATCATCTGAAAATAGAATTCGATTCAAACTTGAAATAATTTTAACTTGGAAATAATATTTTCAAACTCAACGTTAATTTTAGCAATAATGTGAATTTTTTCATTTGAAAAAGGGTGAATAAATTCAATCTCCGATGCATGTAAAAGCATAGTATTTAGCCCAAAATACTCCTCGAACATTTTATTATGCTTACATTCGCCATGGGTTTTGTCGCCAATAATGTAGTGCCGCATTTGTGCAAAATGCCTTCGAATTTGGTGCATTCGTCCTGTCTCCGGCGTAATTTCAGACAGAGAATAGCGTGAGGTTGGGTATCGGCTAACCGCAATTTCTAACTCAATTTTTTGCAAGCATTTGAAATGGGTGATTGCCTCCTGAATTTTCCCTTTTTCGTTTTCCAACGGTCGGTTGCACGTACCTGATTCAGGTATAAAGCCACGAACAAGGGCTAAATACTTCTTTTGAATTTTGGCTTGGTTATTTTGGCAAGGGGGCATGCCCCCTTGTCTTTCTGTTGACATGACCTCTTGTTTTGATTTTTGATTTTGGATCCCTTGAAACAATTTTCCCATTTCTGCATCAGCCTCTTTACTTTTTGCAAAAACCAAAACACCAGAAGTTTTCCTGTCAATACGATGGCAAGGGTTTACCCAACAACCCAACTGATTACGTAATATTTGCAAGGCAAATTCCTCCTTTTCTTCAGAAATAGAAGTTCTATGCACCAGCAAATTATGTGGCTTGTTGATGATGACGTATTGGTCGTCTTGAAAAAGGATTGGTAATTGTATAATATTTTAGCTTTTAGTTTGATAACAAAAATATCCTATTTTAGACATTAAGGCTCAAATCATAATCTGACACGTCTCAAATCATTAATCATTGACTGATGTTTTATGGCATCATAAATGGAATCATCATTGCATACACAAACCGGAATCCCAAAGCTGAAAATTGAAATCAATTAGGTAGTCTCCAACAATTCCACCTCAAATATCAATGTAGCCCCACCAGGAATATCACGGCCAGCACCACGCTCACCATAGGCAAGATTATGAGGGAGAAATAATTTGTATTTACTCCCAACATTCATTAATTGTAGGCCTTCTGTCCAGCCTGAAATTACTTGGTATAAACCAAAATCAATCGGCTCGCCACGTAAAACAGAACTATCAAATACTACGCCATCAATGGTTGTGCCATGGTAATGCGTAAGTACTTTTGCCATATGGCTACTTGGCTTTTTGCCTGTACCTTCCACCATTATTTCGTATTGCAGGCCCGATGGAAGCTCCACTACACCTTCTCTTTTTTTGTTTTCAGCTAGGAAATCCTGCCCTTTTTTAATTTCGTCTTGTAATGCCATTTGTTTTGTTTAATTATATTAATGTTTATTTTTTTTTATTCGGATTTTAAATCCTTTTTATCTGAAGCCTACATTGCAGATGTTGACTAGAGGAAAATGTCGACCAGCGGAATTAGTAAAAAAGTTAAAGGTTAATACAAAGTCGGCGGTAGTTTGGACTTTTCAACCAACCACACCACCTAATTTCACCACTAATCAATTTTTTTCAACCTTTATTCAATTATTTTTTCTGCAAAACCTGTTTTTTCCCTTCCTCCCAAAATTTAAACAACTCATCATTATCTACCAATTGCTGTCTCAAACGCTCTCCTGGTGGTTTTGAGAGCCAAATTTTTAGCTGTAAGTCTTTGATTTCCTTTGGGGTATCGGTCATTATTAGGATATTTTTGGCAAATTATAAGTATTTATTTTCAAACTATTTACCCAATTTTTAATATAAATTAAATCAATAGTTTCCAATTCCAATAATTGTTCCAAATCGTTTTTTTGCATAATAGAAGGAAAATCTTGAATCCAAATTAATTTGGAAAGTAGGAGATCTTCCACTGAAACTACATAAACTTCTTTGTCGAAAAATGTAAATTTTTCTCGTCTTTCAAATTCTGTTTTACGAAATACTTCATTTTTCAATATCACAAAATCAGCTTTATAACCCGACTCATGGTCAATAATATTGAACATTGATTGGTGTTTTATAGCTTCAAAAATAGAATCGTCATTGCAATAATAACCATCTTTAAAATTTGAGGCAAATTTAACTACCTCATTTTTATCCAATTTAATTACAAAATCAAAATCTCTCGTAGCTCGTGGCACAACATAAATACCCATTGCCAAGCTTCCAGAAAGCATGTATGGAATATTTTCCCTTTCTAAAGTGTCTATTACCTTTTGGAAAAATTTTATCATTTATTTGAAAAAATAGATATTTAAGCCAATAACCAAAATCCCAATTAACCAAACCCCTAGTTCACCCCAGCACCATTCCAAACGACTTTCCCCGGATGTACAAAAGCCAACGAGCCGTCTTGGTCTTCAGCCATTAGTATCATTCCTTCAGAAACCATGCCCATCATTGGACGTGGGGCTAGGTTGGCCAAAAAGCTTACTTGTTTGTTTAGCACTTCTTCTGGTGAGAAGTATTCGGCAATGCCGCTTAAAATAGTACGATTATTTAAACCATCGTTTACTGTTAATTTCAGTAGTTTCTTCGATTTGGCTACTTTTTCAGCTTCAATGATTGTACCAATCCGAATATCCATTTTCGCAAAATCGTCGTATTGAATGGTTTCTTTTATTGGTGGTATCACTTTTCCTTCTAATTCATTCATCTTCTTTGAGTTCTGTAGTTTTTGTATTTGTGCTTGAATCACATCGTCTTCCAATTTTTCGAAAAGCAAACCCAAATTGTTTATTTCTGCACCTTCATTTAGTAATATTCCTCCCGTTTCTGCCCAGGTCTTATCTTTTAAATTCAAGCCCTCCTTTAATTTTTTAGCAGTAAACGGGATAAAAGGCTCCGATAAAATGGCCAAATTAGCTGCAATCTGTAAGCCTATGTTTAGAATGGTTCCTGTTCTTTTTCTATCTTCTTTTATCACTTTCCAAGGTTCAGTGTCTGCCAAATATTTATTGCCCAAACGAGCCACTTCCATCATATACACCAGCGCATCACGGAATTTGAAATTGTCAAGTGCTTCACCAATTTTTAGCGGCAATTCCTTTAAGGTTGCCAGAGCTTGTTGGTCATAATCTGTCAATTCGCTCAATTTTGGTACTTTTCCTTCGAAATTCTTTTGAGTAAGCACCACAGCACGGTTTATAAAATTGCCGTAAATGGCCACCAATTCCGAATTATTTTTGGTTTGGAAGTCTGTCCAAGTAAAGTCTGAATCCTTGGTTTCGGGGCTCATTGCGGTAAGTGCATAACGCAGTACATCTTGCTTTCCTTTAAATTCACGCAAATATTCATGCAACCAAACTGCCCAATTACGTGAGGTAGAAATTTTATCACCTTCCAAATTCATAAACTCATTAGCAGGCACATTGTCAGCCAAAATAAACCTTCCATCGCTCATGCACATGGCAGGAAAAATAAGGCAATGGAACACAATATTGTCTTTCCCGATAAAATGTACGAGGCGACTGTCTTCAGCTTTCCAATACTTTTCCCAATCAGGAGTATATTCCTTGCTCATTGATATATAGCCAATTGGCGCATCAAACCATACATAAAGTACTTTGCCCTCAGTATTTGGTAGTGGTACTTTTATACCCCAATCCAAGTCACGAGTCATCGCACGGGGTCGCAGGCCGTCTGTTAGCCAACTTTTTACTTGACCAGCCACATTGGGCTTCCATTCAGGGTGACTTTCAACATATTTTTCCAAAGCTGGCTGCAATTTATCTAAAGGCAAATACCAGTTTTTGGTTGCTTTCATTATTGGTTTTTCGCCACTTAAAGCACTTCGTGGATTTATCAATTCAGTGGGTGAAAGTGTTGAGCCACAGCGTTCACATTGATCGCCATAAGCATTTTCGTTTCCACATTTCGGGCAAGTACCAATTATATACCGATCGGCAAGGAAAGTTTGGGCTTTTTCATCGAAATATTGCTCAGTAGTTTCTTCAATAAAGCCATTTTTATCATAAATAGTTTTGAAAATATCTTGCGAAAGCGCATGATGCACAGGTGATGTAGTTCGGCCATAAGTATCAAAATTAATCCCAAATTCCTCAAAAGAATCTTTGATAATTGTATAGTATTTATCTACAACTTCCTGAGGGCTAATACCTTCCTTTTTTGCTTTAATAGTTATCGGTACACCATGTTCGTCTGTTCCTGATACAAATAGTACATCTTCACCTTTGGCCCGTAGGTAGCGTACGTATATATCAGATGGTAAATAACAACCCGCTACATGGCCAATGTGAATTGGCCCATTAGCATAAATTAATGCGGCAGTAACGGTTGTTCTATTGAATTTTTTACTCATTAGCAATTTATTTAACAAAGATATTTATTCACAAAATCTTGCGGGGAGGATTACAGATAATTTGCATAAAAAAATTAGTTTCCTCCTATTTTCTAAAATTTATTTTAACAAAGAGATTTTAAAACTCTCAATATCTATACTTGGGTTTCCCCAAAAAATTTTTACAATTTATTCACAAAAATAGTGAAATAGCAATGAAGGAATTCAGAGAAGCGCTAATTTTCAAGTATTTTTGTAATAATACAATAATTGAGGCGTACAATAAGGAAAAGATGAAAATATTAATCACGGGTATTAATGGTTTGGTGGGAAGTTTTGCAGCAAAACGATTAATCGAAGAAGGTCATGAGATATATGGTTTAGTACGTGAAAATGCAGATTTAGGACTGCTATCGACCATAAAACAAAAAATCACTTTTATTATAGGCGATATTCTTGACATCCCAAACTTGGAAAAAGCTATTATTGGAAAAGATTGGGTTATACATAGCGCAGCCATTGTTTCATTTTTGCCAAAAGATAGAGACCGATTATTTAAAGTAAATGTGGAAGGTACTGCTAATGTTGTTAATATTTGCTTGGAAAATAATATTAAAAAACTAGTATTTATAAGCTCTGTGGCAGCTTTAGGTCGAAAGCAAAAAGTAACAGAAATAGATAAAAAGGAACCTATTTTTATTTCTGAGGATAACGATTGGGTAGAATCTTACGATAACTCAAATTATGGTAAAAGTAAATATTTGGCCGAATTAGAAGTTTGGCGTGGGATTTCAGAAGGTCTTTCAGCCGTTATTTTGAATCCATCAAATATTTTGGGTGAAGCCGATTGGACAAAATCAAGTACTAAATTGTTTAAATATGTATTTGATCAAAATTTATTTTACACTGACGGCAGTCTTAACTTTATAGATGTTGAGGATCTTGCTGAAATAATATGTAAATTGTTGAATTCAGATATAATAGATGAGCGGTTTATAGTTTCTAACAATAGCATTTCTCAAATTGATTTTTTTAAAGCCATCGCTAATCATTTTTCGAAAATTCCTCCAAAATATAAACTTGGAAATAATGCAGTTAGCATTCTATGGCGAATTGAAGCCATTAAATCCCTGCTTTTAGGCACAGAACCTTTAATTACAAAAGAAACTGCAAGGTCTGCCAAAACCAATTTTATTTACCAAAATAATAAAATTAAAAGTACTTTAAATTATGAGTTTAAGTCATTAGATGAATCATTAAATAGAATTTGTAAAAGTTTATTAGAAAAATATTCATAAGGTTTGGAAATGATTTATTTTGTATTTAATTTTATTAGAATCGATTACTAACCGTTCGTTCTAAAAAAAGAGCCTATGCTTTCAAATGATTTTGGTTTCAACCACGACGAAGTAAAAAATAACATTTCTCGCTTTGAAAAAATGTTAGCAAATAATCAAAACGAATATTTTGATTTGGTGAATTATGAGCAGATTATTGAATTTTATTTGAATGAAAATAAGGTTTCAAATGCCCTCAATGCTTGTAATTTGGCTTTGGAAGCTTATCCATTTTCATTAGAAGTTTCTTTACATAAGGCTCAGATATTTGCCAACTTTACAAAATACAAAGAAGCATTACTACTTTTAGAAGACCTCAAATTGATGTACCCCTCTGATAATGAGGTCTCTTATTTGAAAGCAAACATTTTATTACTCAATGAAAACTATTTAGAATCAATTGAGATTTTCGAGGAATTGAAAGCTTTTTACCCAGAAAAAGAGGAAATATTGATGCAAATTGGTACTGCTCATCAAAAAATGGGTAATTATGATATGGCCATACCACATTATCAAGAAGCAATATTAGCCAATGCTGAGAATCAAGAAATATTTACTGAGCTTATTTTTTGCCTGCATGTAACAGAGCAATTGGAGGTAAATTTGGGTTATTTTAAAGATTTAATAGATGCTAACCCCTATTCAGCAATTGCTTGGTATAATATGGGCTTGGCATATAGTAAGTTGGCACAATGGGAAGATGCTGTTGATGCATTTGACTTTGCAATAGTGGTGGATCCAGAATATTCTGATGCCTATTTTAACCAAGGCAATGCTCATATGAATAATGAGTCGTATAAAAATGCACAAAAAAGTTATAAAAAAGCAATTGAATTCGGTCCAATTTCAGCTGATTTATATTGCCATTTAGGGGCGAGCTATGAAGATAATGAGGAATATCAGGAAGCGATTGTTAATTATAAAAAAGCAGCAGAAGTTGATGAAAATTGGGATGAAGCTTTTTTTGGGATAGCCTCGTCGCTTTCTGAGCTTGAGAGATATATTGAAGCAATTCATTTTTCTAAGAAAGCAATAAAATTAAGTCCCAAAAACTCCTATTATTGGTTAGAATTAGCTGAAAATGAAGGGAAATTAGGAAATGAGATTTCTGCCGATGAAGCTTATCAGAAATCAGTTGAGCTTGACAACTATAACGTTGACGCCTACATCTGCTGGTCAATGTATTATTATGGTTCGGAACAATATGAAAGAGCAATTGAAATAATAGAAATGGGCCTTGAGGACCAACCAGATGAATCTGAGTATTATTATCGAATTGTAATTTATATGATTGCCGACAGGCGAATGAAAGAAGCACTAAATTATTTGGAAGTTGCCCTCAATTTATATTATGAAGGCCATGTAGTTTTATTTGAGTTTTTTACTGATTTATCCATCCAAAAATCAATTTACCGTATAATTGAGCAATACAAGCCAAAGTGATGTTCTATGCTTTTGGGTGGGCTTGTTTATGAATATCCTTTAATTTTTTGATGGAATTGTGCGTATAAATCTGTGTTGCGGCCAAACTACTATGCCCCAATAGATCTTTAATAGCGTTCAAATCGGCACCATCATTGAGCAAATGAGTCGCAAAAGTATGCCTTAATACGTGTGGGCTTTTTTTCTGTAAGTTTGTATTATTAGCCAAATATTTTTCAGTAATTCTTTGAATAAACATTGGATAAGTTTTTTTACCTAAATTGTTCATTATTAATTCATTGCCTCCAAATTTTTCATTTTTTAATTCTAAATATTGCTCAAAAAGTAAGGCCAATGTTTTATTAAGTGGAATTATTCTTTGCTTGTTTCTTTTGCCAGTTACTTTTATTTGTTTTTGATATAAATCGAGGTCAGCTTCCTTTAAGTTTATTAATTCAGAAAGCCTAATGCCTGTTCCATAAAATAATTCCAATACTATTTTATCTCTAATACCTTCAAAATCAACACCATAAGCTTGCACATCAAGTACATTGCTCATCTCATTTTCTTTAGCAAAATTGGGTAAACTTTTCTTAATTTTAAGCGACTTTACCTTTATTGTTGGATCAATATCAATCAAACCTCGCTTAATGGAATGTTTGTAAAATGACTTTAAAGTTGCAATTTTCCTATTAATCGATTTGTTATCTATCAAGCTATCAGATAGTTGCACTATCCAAGCCCTAATTTCCTGAAATGAAGCTGAGGTTAAAGTGGCATCGGGCAATTCGTTTTGAAGAAATATCTCAAATTGATTCAAATCATTAGAATAGGCTTTTACGGTGTTTGTACTTAATCGCTTTTCTGATGAGATGAATTGTATAAATTGAGAAATCATATATTATAATGGATTAACGTAAAACAAATATACGGGTTTCTTAAAGTGGAATACAAAAAAAACCATGCTCGCATTTATAACGAACATGGTTTTTGATATATTTTAAAATAAATCAGGAGTATATTAACTCAATAAAATAAATTACTGACCTAAATTTCCGTAAGTTTTTTGCTTATAAGAAGCACGAATCACCTCTGTGCGACGAGTTATTGATGGTTTTTCGAAAGCTGAACGGTAACGTAGTTCTTTTAAAACGCCAGTTTTTTCAAATT
>JANMZR010000183.1:0-19506 GCA_031383555.1 Cytophagaceae bacterium
GATTAGGGAGGCGGTTAGATAGATGTTAGATTTGAGATGTTAGAAATTAGAAAGTAGATATTAGAAGGAAGTACTTAGAAATAGACAATTCTAATTTTAAAATTATTAGTTTTAACTACAACTATTTAACCACAATCACGCATCCTAAAGATAAACCATTAGTTATTTTTTACCCACAAAATTATTTTTAAAAAAAGATGAAAAAACAATTTTTGACCCTCATTGTATTCGCCATATTCACCACTGTTTCTTTTGCTCAGGTTGGCATCAATTCCGACAATTCTGCCCCACATCCTTCAGCCCAATTAGATATTAAAAGCAGCGATAAAGGGCTTTTAATACCTAGAATGACCACAATTGAAAGAAATGCAATCCAAAATCCTGAAATTGGCTTGATGGTATTTGATAAAGATTTACAAGAAATATTTATTTTTAATTCAGATGGTTGGAAGCAGGGAACAATGTCGAAGTTGCCATTGGAATTAACAGGAAACAAATTAAATATTTTAAAAGTTATCAATACAAAAACTGACAGTTATCCAACAGGAAGTACAGCCGCCGAATTTAAAACTAATGACATTTTAGGAATTGCAATAAAAGCGGAATCATCAAGTAATTTACCAACGATTGATGCTAGAAATAATTCTGGAACAGCAATCGAAGCTGTATCTAATTTTGGGCTTGCTGGTGCTTTTAGCAGTAATACTGGAACAGCTATCTTAGGAACTACTGGGAATAATAATGCTATTTCAGGGTCAAATAATTCAAATACAATCCCAACTGCAAAATTTACAAATAATGGTACAGGAAGAGCTTTAGAGTTAATTGGAAATGCATCTATTAAAGCTAATTCATTAAATTCATTATATATTGAAAATAATAAACCTTTTAATATTGGCGGAATTGATGATGAAGCTGCAGGTGCATTTATTAATAATTCTCCTTTTGGAAAAGGCATAAGCTCTAGAACTACAAATAATGGTACCGCTATTTATGCCCAAGCTCATGGAACAGGTAATGGCATCAGTGCTCAATCAAATAGTGGGACTGGTATTTCCGGAACATCTACTACTGGCAACGGTGGTTTCTTTTTTAGTCAATTTAATAATGCAATCCAAGGGTATTCAATAAATAAATCAGCAATTGATATGAATAATGCCTCATTAAATTATCCAACAGTTAAATTTTCTAATTTATTAAATGGTGGAACCGCTCTTGAAATAAATGGAAATATAGCTTTAAACGGCAAAATCCTAAACGAAGCCTACCAAACCCCCACTTTCGAAAACAGCTGGACTAACTTTGGTGGTGAATGGAATACAGCCAAATTTTATAAAGGAAAGGACGGTCGAGTATATTTAGAAGGTGTGGTAACTGGAGGCTCAAGCTCAGTAATATGCACATTACCTGTGGGGTATAGGCCAGCAAACAGGATATTCTTTATGGTAAGTCATGATGGTAATGGCCGTGGGCGAATTGATATACAAGCCAACGGTATAGTTAGTTTTGACTATGGCGCTAATAGAACTCAAGTTGGATTGGATGGCATTTCGTTTAGAGTGGATTAAATCTACCTTTTAATAACAAACTTGCAAATGAATTGGTTTTACAATTTTTTCTTTAAATCTTTGGTATACAATTGATTAAACTGTAGCCAAATATGAAAAAACTTTTATTCTCTTTAATTGTCATTGCAAATATATCTTTCGCTCAAGTAGGCATCAATTCTGATAATTCAGCTCCTCATCCCTCCGCACAATTAGAGGTAAAAAGCAATAATAAAGGATTGCTTTTGCCGAGAATTACTTCCCCAGCCTCTTCTATTTCGGGCCCAGCAGCTGGGCTTATGGTCTATGACCAAGCCAATGCCAATCTTAGTTTTTTCAATGGCGCCAATTGGAGCAATGTCGATGGAAGTACTGGTAATCAGGGACTTTATAGCCGTTTTCCAAATTCGATGGGCTTTCCTAGTGTTAGCTTTACCACAGGTTCAAGCCAAGTTGCATATGTTTGGCAAGTGCCGGCTGGTATCAATCAGATATGGATTGAAGCTTGGGCTGGAGGCTTTTACGGGGGTACCCTACCAGCCACTTCCAGTAATTCAACTTATGCTTATGGGGGTGATGCTAGCGATTTTGCAAGTTTTATTGTAAATGTAACTTCGGGTGAAAATATTTCGATTGCAGTAGGTAAAGGTGGAACTAAAGACTTTATCCCAGGTAATACTTTAATAACTACATCAGCAGCACCAGTTCGTTCTTATGAAATATCAAGAAGCAGATCAAACATTTCGTACAATGGATCACTTACTGCAATTGTACCAGGCCTACTTTTATTTGTAGAAGGTGAACAGGGGCATCAAACGAAATTAGATTATGTTCAAGCTGGAACAACTGATTTTCGAAGAATTGTTACTGGTGGCAAAGGTGGAGACGCATACCCCGCTTCCAAAGGTGGTTACGGAAGTACAGTAACTTATGATATGATTGATAATGGTACCTCGAGCAATTTAATTTCACTTAGTGCTATTAAAGGTGCTACCCCTGGAGCAGGTGGCGGCGTTAGCCTTGGTTCAGCAGGAGCGGGTGGATGCGGTTATGTTATAATTCATTGGTAAAAAATTCACCAATTCCATCTTATCTGCATCTTAATTTCCGATTTATGGGGTTTTGCAATTTCCTCCAAGCCTGAGCTTATAGTTTCCTGATTGAAATAGTCGGTGCGAGCCCAGCGCAATTGAATTTCTGTCGATTTTATGGGCTTATATGTCATTAACAGATAATGCCTTATCCCTTTATTGTAATAGGCAGGAAACGAAAAAGCATAGAGCACGTCTTGCTCGTAAACATATTGGCGGTTGTCGTAATTGTCGGTATTGAAATAGGCCAAACGAGCATCAAATGATAATCGATTAATTTTCAAACTCGCATCTTGCACTAGCGCAAATCCAAAACTAACTGGCTGATTTTCAAAATTATAACTACTCCCAATTACCCTACTTTTTATAGCCCAAAGGCTGTTCAATGGTTTTTCAAAACTTAAAAGTACATTCCTTTTTATGGTATTGGTCACCACATTTAATTTTTCTATTTTCAAATTTTTGCCTTTATGTTGCTCCCGATATTGCAAATTCCAATGCGAGGTTTTTGTTGGATTATAGGTAAGTCTATGTAAAAATTCTAGACCTTCCGAAGGGCCATCAACCCCAAACTTAATTTCTGGGAATTTGAAGTAATCGAACGATGTCGTATAAATCCATTGCCGATTTGGACTAAATTTATAGCCAATAAAAGCTCCTTTTTCATTGATATTACGACTGTTTTCCCCAAAAGCATTTGCATAAAAGCTATGGAAATTTTTATCATAATTTCTGAATACAAATGAAAGGTCCGACTTCTTGGAGAGGCTCATAATCAAGCCGTTAACAGTGCCAATACCTCCTGATTTGGAGCGTGCTGTTTCACCAAAAAAGTTTAAATTGTTTACGATATAACTGTATGAAAAGCTACCGATTGTATTATTTTTGCCTTTGAATTCAAATTGATTATAAGGCCTATTTTGTTTAATATAAGGCAAATCAAAATCAGTTTTGAGGCCTGTCAATTCAAATTGCAAATTATTTTCTTTGTTTTGCCAACGGGCATTGAAGCCAAAGTTCTGTTCAAAAAGTATAGCTTTATCATCTATTTCTGACTGGGTTCTATGATAGCCATCGGTATCGATGGAGCTCACATTTTGCACCCCTGTAACTTTATCAACTACTAAATTGGCCGTGCGTTTATTTCTTGCAAAAAAACCAGTTAATTCAAATTGACCCAATTGGTAGGTAGCCGCACCACCTCTAAAAAAATTACTTTCTATTATTGAAGTATAAGGTCTAATACCCAAGCTATTTCGTCGAACTGAAAGAATAGTTTCGGCTCCTTTTCCCAAATAAAACCCAGACGAAAGTACAATACCTTGGCCAAATTGCATAGTATAGTCGCCCAAACTAATATTTTTCCAACGGCCTTTATTTTGAACTTGAAAATGGAATGAGGCAAAATCCGCTACAAATTGTCGTTTCTTAGCATTGAAATTAAAGGTTTCACCGTCGTCTTTATCCAAAGTGAAGCCAGCCGAAATATCTTTTATATGAAATACTTTATATCGCAAATATAGGCTACCTGGCTTACCCAAATATCGCACAGTTTCTCTGCCTTTAAGTGGTGTGTATCCTTTTTTTTGCTCTAAAATATTGTTTGATCTGAAAATTAAAGTTTGGTTAGCCTTTTTGAAGCTTTCCTCAACAGAACTCATTGATAAGGTTGACTCTGAGATAGTTACAAAAGGTATTATTTTATAAATTGTATCCAAATCATAGCCTTCCAATACTTGCAACTCATAAATAGATGCAAAACTTCCAGCAGAGGTTCTATAATCGATCAGTGTTTTTATTTGTTTATCTGAGAGTACAAAAAGGGATGCCAACTGAGCATAATTGGCCTTATTCAAATCAATAGGATTAATATATAATTGACTCAGCGACTCTAATAGTTCCTCGTAATTGAGGTCGTCACTGGGTATACCAATAATATTTTGAACGAACGCCTGAAAATCGATATTTTGCTTTGGGTATTGCTGAGCATCCAAATTTATTGAACCAATATTTGCAAAAAATAATATTAGTAATGTGCTCTTTTTCAATAGGTTAGTAAAGTTTTTTTCAAATATTAGTATTAAATATATTAATAATTATGGTTTTAGAGGATTTAGAGTGAAAATCAAATAAGTAGTTTATTCGGAACAAGTTCCTTCGCCAGCTTTGCGACTCAGGAGGACATTCACCGGAGTGTCCTGCTGACGAAGGAAGCATCTTGTTTAAATTTTAAGCACAATTATTTTTTTGATTAAAACCCTGTTCACTCTAATTCCTGTAGTGCCATAATTATTATTAAATGCTCCACATTTATCATTCTTCATTCATAATTCGTCATTCCCCTTAAGCTTTCCTTTTTAAAATATCAATGAGCTCATCAGCCTCATCGCTATTCAAATTCCACTGGTATTTTGGGGCATATTTGTATTTCAAAAGATTTATTGCTTCGTCGGTGTCTTTACAATTTTCCAAAATAAGTAAAGTTTCATTAAATGCAGCTGAGTCACCATTGAAAAGCTTGTTGATAAACACAAACTTTTGATTGAGGGAAATGGAGCCAGCCATATTTTTTATTGGTGCATTTTGGTGTAAATCCGCCAAGTTCAAATTGTCATTTTGAGTCAAATGTTGGTTTAAAGTTGGCTGATCCGTCTGGTAGGTTTCATTCAAATTGGTAGGCTCTTCTTTTTCAACTATCTTATTTTTAGCTACTTCTATTATTTCTTCTTCTTTAATTTCAATTGGCTTTTGTACTATTTCTTTTGCTTCAGGTACGGCAATTGTGTCGAAAAAAGAAGTAGATTCTGGTTTATTTCCTCCATCATTTAAGCCTGACTTGTTCTTATAAAATTGATTTTTTTCGCAGTTCAATACAGTCGAAAACTGTGAAATCACAACATCGGTGTCATCTAAAGTAATACTATTTGACAGCTCTTCCATCCAATTTAAGGCTTGATTTGTAAAAACAGACTCCTTCTCTTCAAACTTCTTTGAAAAGCCATCAACCAGCCCTGAATTGATTCTAATATATTTTTTAATATGGTCAGTGTCGAGTTTCGTACATTTAAAATCAGGCATATCTCTTAATATTCCATCAAAATATTCTTGGGGATTCAACGTCAATGCCAAGGTTTCGGCAGTAGCTTTAGACAATAATGGCTGTAAATTTTCCTTTTTTACCGAAATATTTTGAGAAACAATATTCATGAAATCTTGAAGTGCAGCCTTCACTTTTTCATTTTCAAAATCAAAATATGGGCTTTTAAACTTTTCAGTTGTGGCTTTCCAATTTTCAAATAAACTCTTAACAGTAAACACATTAACTTGCTCAATTGGAGAAATATTTAGAATTTCGCCACCTGTGATTGTGTCTTTATTACTAAAAAATTCGTTAGCTATTTTGTGGCTAAACTCATTGCTATATTCAGAAATGGCCTTTAGGTCTAATTTGCTAGTCATTAAAATATTATGTTTTTTTGTATATTATTAAGAGAACTTTTTTGAAAAACAACATTGATTATTGAATAATTCTTAAGAAAATCGATAATTCTATTTGAAATAATTACGTGAAAATAATTGAATTTCCTGTAAAAATTAACGATTTTGCAAAGTAAAAATTATATAGGGGTTAAGAAGTGTCAATTATTAATTTTTTATTTATTCTAAGCGTTTAAAATTGATTGCTTTGGCTTTTTGGCTAGGGTTAAAAATCTAAAGGAAAAAAATGTCGGAGCATTTTGATGGTGAAATAAGTAATAAAGTAACTTCAAATGGTTGGTTAGAAGTTATTTGTGGTTCCATGTTTTCGGGTAAAACGGAAGAATTAATCAGAAAACTAAATAGAGCGAAAATAGCCAAACAAAAAGTGGAAATATTTAAGCCTGCCATTGACACACGCTACCATGACGCCGATATTGTATCACATAATTCCAATGCAATTCGCTCAACACCAGTACAAACTGCTCATGAAATATTATTGTTATCAGGTGATAGTCAAGTCATTGGCATTGATGAAGCCCAATTTTTTGACGAGGGTTTAATCGAAGTTTGCACAAAACTGGCTGATAGTGGCAAAAGAGTAATTGTAGCTGGTTTGGACATGGATTTTCAAGGGAAACCGTTTGGCCCAATTCCGCAATTGATGGCCATCGCCGAGTATGTAACCAAAGTGCATGCAATATGTGTTGTTTGTGGTGAGTTGGCATCGTATTCTTATCGTAAAACTAGCAATAGCTCACAGGTTATGTTAGGTGAAACAGATAGTTATGAAGCACGCTGCCGAAAATGTATGAAGCTACATTAAAATGTTTAAAAAAATAATTGTTGCATTTCTGGTTTTATTTACAACTTCACCATCAATATTGGCACAGTTAAAGCCTATTCCGATAGGGTCTTGGCGCAGTCATTATAATTATAGTAAAGGAAAGTCATTGACAAAAGCAGGAAATAAAATTTTTGCAGCTGCTATAAACGGATTTTTTGCCTATGATTTAACTGATAATGAAGCCCTTGTATTAAATATTGAGGATGGTTTTTACGACATAAACATAAGTAATTTGGCTTATGATGAAGTTTCGAAAATACTAGTAATTGCCTACAATTCAGGCGCTATTGACTTGGCAAAGTTGGATAACAATTCTGAAATTAAGGAAATTACTCCATTATTATCCATAAAATATTCTACTACATTATTAGGTTCCAAACAGGTAAACGAAATTACTTTTAGTAATAATATCGCCTATCTATCAACCGATTACGGAATAGTTCAAGTTGATTTACAAAAAAAACAGATTAAAGAAATTGACCAAAACTTGGGGCAAGATGGCATTAAGACTACAATAAATTCATGTACAATACTTGAAGGAAAAATTTATAGTATCACAGATGAATATTTATTAGAGGCCAACTTAGCAGACAACCTTCAAAATTATCTTTCTTGGAAGCGTTATAAATTGCCAAATACCCAATTGAATAAAAAACATAGAATTCTTCAGGCAAAAAACGAATTATATATTCACCTCAATACCAACGGATTATTTAGTTTTAAAAATAGTAATTTCCAAAAATTGATAAATATTTTTGAGGAATCTAATACGAGTGTCACGAATGGAAATTCAATATTTGTTGCCTTAAAATCACGTATATTAAACTTTGAAATAGCTACAGAAAAAACTTCCTATATAAATGACAATTTGCTTAATTCACCCCAAAAATTAATAATAAATTCATCAAAATACTGGCTTTCGGACGGCTCTAATGGCTTAATTTCAAATACAACAGGTAGTTTTGTGCAATACAATCCAACCAAAACAGCAGGCCTTTTAACAACTAGAAACGACAGCACTTTAAAAGACAAACTAGGAATAGTTTATACAAAATTGGCCCCTGGCAATGGCCTATTAATTAGTAACAAAGCAGGTAAATCACGAACTTTTTCTAGTGTTCCTCTTTTACAAAACAATACCCGATCTAGTAATACTGTTAATAGCATTGCCGTTGACAAAAACAATACGATATATTTAGCAGTAAATGGTGGAATAGTGGCCATCAATTCAGATGAAAGAATTATTGAAAGTCAAAATTTGACAGACTTTATTAGCACACCAGTTATTGATGGAGTGCGTACCCTTGCCACCGAAATTGTGCTTTCTATTGCAATAGATGGTGGTAACCGCAAATGGATTGGCACCGAGGCCGCACTCTACTTATTCAATGAAGATTTAAGTGAAATTATCCAAAAGTTCACCAATGTAAATTCGCCTTTGCCCTCCAATGTTATAAATTTTTTGAATTTAGAGCCAGTTTCAGGTGAGCTCTTTGTTTATACTAAAAACGGTATAGTTTCTTACCGAACAAACGCAACGGATGGAAATGAAATACAAGAGAATTCAGTTTTGGTTTTTCCAAATCCAGTGCAACCACAATTCAATGGAGTAGTCGGTATTTCTGGTTTGGTAGCCAATGCTTTTGTGAAAATAACCGATGTATCTGGTCGATTGGTATACCAAACAAGAGCAAATGGTGGCACTGCAAGTTGGGATTTAACTAACCAAAACGGTAATCGTGCCGAGTCTGGAATTTACTTTATTTTTAGTGGAAATGAATTTGGAAAAGAAAGTTTGGTAACAAAATTAGCGGTCATAAAATAGACAAAAAGAAGTAATATTGAAAAAAATAATACAATAACAAATTAATATTTAGTATGCAAAAACCTTATATAATTGGAATCACCGGTGGGAGTGCTTCTGGCAAAACCTTGTTTTTAAAAAGACTTTTGGGGCATTTTACAGATAAAGAAATTTGCTTAATTTCACAAGATAATTATTATAAACCTATCCATTTACAAACCAAAGATGAAAACGGAATCGAAAATTTCGATATACCCGATTCTATTGATGCGGAACGCTATGCTACTGATATTCAAGCCTTGAGAGATGGAAAAGACGTTACAATTGAAGAATATACGTTCAATAGAAAAGACGCAATTCCAAAATTACTCACTTTTCACTCGGCGCCAATAATAGTAGTGGAAGGTATTTTTGTATTTCATTTTTTGGAAATTGCCCACTTGATTGACCTTAGAATATTTATTGATGCCAAAAATAAAATAAAACTCAATCGGCGAATAAATCGTGATAATATTGAGCGTGGTTATGACCTAACTGATGTGCTGTATCGTTGGGAAAACCATGTAACACCTACTTATACAAAATACATAAGACCTTACAAAAAAAACGCAGATATCATAATACCAAATAATGATAATTTCGAAAAAGGTTTGGAGGTTATCACCGTATTTTTAAAAGAAAAAATAAAAGATATTATTAGATAATTTAATAGAGAAAAATATTTTTAAAAAATTACAAATCCGCTATAAAAATTATCAAAAAAATAAACAAATTCACAAATTGCAATCATTCCAAAACTCCTTAATTATTTTCATTAAAAACCCAGAAAAAGGAAAGGTTAAAACACGATTGGCGGATTCAATTGGCGATGAAAAAGCATTAGAAATCTATAATTTTTTGCTAAACAAAACTAAGGAGATTGTTACAAATGTAAACTGTAAAAAATACCTTTATTATTCTGATAAAATTGATAAAAAAGATATTTGGGACAATACACAATTTATAAAAAAACTCCAAAAAGGGAATAATTTAGGTGAGCGGATGCTCAATGCTTTTACGGAGGTTTTTGAAAATAAGGAGGTGAAAAATGTGGTTATTATCGGCTCCGATTGCCCCTCTTTGCAACCAGCCTTTATTGAAAAGGCTTTTGAAGAACTTCGTTACAATAGTTTTGTAATAGGCCCAGCTTACGATGGAGGCTATTACTTACTGGGAATGAGGCAATTACGGCATGAAATTTTCGAAAAAATAATTTGGTCGGGGCCATTGGTACTTTCCGAAACAGTAAAAAAAATAAACAAAATGGTGAAAACGCATTATCTTTTGCCAGCTTTACCAGATATTGACACTTTGGAAGATTGGGAAATGTACAAAAATAGTAATGCTAATTATTTTGATTAAATAAACTTAGGTTATCTAACTTATATTAAATTTGTTTAATTAATGATTCAAATATGAAAACCGCAAATATTGATTTAACAAACGAAATTGTAAGATTGGCCAAAAAATTGTCACCCTTACAACAAAAATTAGTTGTTAAGAATTTAAAAAAAGAGCTTATTTTAGAACAAGCAAGAAAATTGGATGGCTCTGTGATAAAAAATAATATAACAATGGATGAGATTGTAAGAGAGGTGGACATAGTTCGTAAAAAAAGATATGAACAAAAATCGAGTAATAATTGATACAAATATTTGGGTTAGTATTTTTATAAGTGCCAAATTTACTGAGTTTGTAAATCTAATTTTAAATAATGGATATTTGATATATTCTTCGCCCGAACTTATTAATGAATTAACTGAGGTTTTATCAAGAAAAAAATTTAGTAAATATTTAGTGTGGTCTGTAAAAGATTACATTTCACTGCATAAAAATTTAGTTAAAAAGGTGAAAGTAAAAAATATTTATGCTGAATGTCCAGACCCAAAAGACAATTTTTTATTTGATATAGCAATTCAAAAAAAAGTTCAAATCATTGTAACTGGTGACAAAAATCTATTGAATTTTAGTGCCCCAAACTCAATTAAAATAATTACATTTAAAGATTTCAGAGAATTGTAACAATTAAAATATTCCTGAAATGCAAAATCAATCAAACCTTTTCCAAGACACCGAAACCACCCAATTTGCTGACGTAATTGTGCCAGTTGCTGTGCCCAATTTATACACCTATCGCCTTATGCGTGAGCAGGTTGGCAAAGTGGAAGTCGGTGCCCGCATTATCGTGCAATTTGGCAATTCTAAAATAGTAACTGCTGTTGTAGTTTCGGTGCATACCAACCCACCAAAAAATTATCAAGCAAAATATATACTAGAAATATTAGATGAAACACCCTATTTTAAGCCTTTCCATTTAGATCTATTTCGTTGGATATCAGACTATTATATGTGTAATATTGGCGATGTGCTCAATGTTGCCTTACCATCTGGCCTTAAAGTTTCCAGCCTTTCAAAAGTGCAAGTAAATCCTGATTTTGATAATCCAGAGCTACTTACAGAAAAAGAGAAATCACTTTTGGAAGAGATTGAAAAGCACCAATCGCTTACCTACGATGAATTGGCCCGACTCGCCGAAATAAAAAACCCCTACCATTTAATTAAAACACTCATCTCAAAAAAAGCGATATTAGTGTATGAAGAAGTAAAGGATAAATACAGCCCAAAACTGGTTAAAAAGATTAGATTTACAGCTTTTTATGAGGATATTGAAAATCTAAAAGCATTAATTGGAATTTTAGAAAAAGGAAAAAAAATAGCACAGCTTACTATTATTCTTAAATATTTAAGCTTTGTGCCAGTTTTGAAAAACAGCGACACGAATGAAAAAGGGCTTGATAAATCCATTTTTAATCATGACGATGAAATGTCTGACTCTGGCCTAAATACCTTAATAAAAAACGGAATTTTCGAAGTATTCAATATTAAAGTGAGCCGATTTGGAGATATTGATATTGTAGAAAATAATTTTCCACAACTTTCTGATTTACAAACCATTGCTTATGATTCAATCCTCAATCAGTTTAAAGAGATTGATACTATTTTGTTGCATGGTATTACTGGAAGTGGAAAAACTGAAGTATATATAAAGCTAATTCAACAGGTTTTGGAGTCTGGCTCGCAGGTGCTTTATTTACTACCAGAAATAGCGCTTACCACACAAATATTACAAAGGCTCAGAATTGTTTTTGGCGATAAAGTGGGTATTTATCATAGCAAATTCACAGATAATGAGCGTGTTGAAGTTTGGCAGGGTATCGCCGAAGGTAGAATATCTTTTGTGGTTGGTGTGAGATCTTCCATATTTTTACCATTCGACAACTTGGGGCTAATTATTGTTGATGAAGAACATGAAGGTAGTTATAAGCAATTTGACCCTGCTCCACGTTACCATGCCAGGGATGTGGCCTTAGTATTAGCAAAAAAACACAGCGCCAAAGTGTTATTAGGGTCTGCTACTCCATCATTAGATAGCTTTTATAATGCCAAAGTAGGCAAATACGGTTTTGTTGAACTTGTTTCAAGATTCGGCAACACTGAACTACCTGATATTGATCTACTTGATATGAAGCTAGCTAAAAAACAACTCCAGCTAAAAGGTGAATATACAGAAGAATTATTGGCTCAAATAAAGGAAAATTTGGCCCAAAAACAGCAGACACTTTTGTTTCAAAATAGGCGTGGTTTTTCACCTTACTTAATTTGTGAAGACTGCGCCTGGCCTGCCATGTGCTACCAATGTGATGTGAGCCTCACCTATCACTATAAGGATAAGCAGTTGCGTTGCCATTATTGTGGGCATCATGAAGAAATACCAAAAACTTGTCCAGCTTGTGGCTCGGAAAAAGTGCGTACCAAAGGATTTGGTACCGAAAAAGTAGAGGATGATATGTCTCTAATATTCCCATCAGCGAAAATTGCTCGTATGGATTTGGACACTACCCGCTCAAAAACAGCGTTCCAAACCTTAATTAATGAGGTCGAAAGCGGTGAAGTAGACATGCTCGTGGGTACTCAAATGGTATCGAAAGGACTTGATTTTGAGAATGTTAGCCTTGTTTGCATATTTGATGCCGACAGAATGATACACTACCCCGACTTTCGATCTGGAGAAAAAGCTTTTCAGCTACTTACCCAGGTCGCTGGCCGTGCGGGCCGGCGTTCAAAAAAAGGAAAAGTGCTAATTCAAACCAATAACCCTAACAATGAATTATTGCTAAAAATAAAAAACAATGACTATATCGGCATGTACGAAAAGGAAATTGCCGAACGAGAAAAATTCAATTATCCGCCATTTAGCCGTTTGATACATTTGACTTTGAAACATCAAGACCAAAATTTATGTGAAAAAGCGGCCTTGGAATTAGCAAAATCCCTTGAAACTCAGCTGGGAAAAGCAAGAATATTAGGCCCCGAGAAACCAGTTGTTGACAGAATAAGAGATCGCTTTTTATACGAAATATTAATAAAATTGGAAAAAGGTGTAAACCTGAAAGCCATTAAAGAATATATAAGATTACAAATGACAAATATTTATATATCAAAGAGTTATAAAAATATTCAGGTAATTGTTGATGTTGATTATATAGGATAAAATAATTTAAAAGAATTGATTTTCGTAAGAAATTTAGACAAATTTTTACTGAATTTCTTTTCGTATTACTGAGTTAAGTAATCTCGGGTTGGCTAAGGCATTTGGATGTAGTCTTTTAAAATTTTCCAATTTTGTAGCGTTAATTTTTTTATCTGCCCTTATCACTTTTGCTTCGTCCAAAATCACTTTATCGGTTTCTAAGATTAATGCCTTCATCTCAGGTTTCGATTCAATAAAGTTGGCAACAGCCACTAAGCTGTCTTTTGATTTTGAATTAATATCAATTGGTTTTTTGATTAAAATAATATGCTTTTCATCATCAAAACTCACTTTAAAAGTTTCAATATCAGGGTGATTTAATTCTCTGTTTAAGCTCACCACTTGAAACCCCGTTGCCGGGTTATAAATACAAACCCAATTGGGTGGCGAAGCTTTTCCTTGACTAACCAATGAGCGTTTTATGAGCTGAAAGCTGCCATCGGGAGCTTTTGATGTAGTGCCATCATCGTAAAAAAAGCGGGTGCCTTCTTTATCGCCTGGCTTTACTATGCCTTTTATATTCCAGTCCACAATAGGGTTTTTCTGTGATAAATCTCTGAACATATTGAGGCTATCTTTTGTAAGTTTCATGGTCTGGTTAAGGCCATCAATTTGCTTTTGCATATCATTGTTGGTTTGAAAATATTGCAAAAGCCCCCCTACACAAACCAATAAAAAATAACCTGCAAAAGCACCTTTAAGTTTCCAAGAAATACCCTTAAGTGGTCCTATGCTTCCCGTTTCACCACCTACCTCATCACTTCTTTCACCACTACTCTCTGGTAAAAATTTATAAATTATAAAAGCAGGAATAATTGGAATAATTAGTATTGCAATAAGCGAAATATAAAAGTTAATTAGCATAGCTTTAAAGGTTTAGGAATAATTAATAATAGTCTTATTTAGCTTCTACAAACTTCAATTTGAATTTGCCATTTGTAATTGCTATCTGGTCTTTCTTATCTTGTCTTTTATAACCATTCCCCTCAGGGTCAATGTCTTGGTCATAGCCAGTAGCAGAAGTTTTTGCTTTATCTTTGGCTTTATCCACTAGTCTTCCAACACCTCCAAATACAGTTGCTGAGGCACGTTCCTTCCAATAACTACCTTCTAAAGTCATTGAAAAAGTACCTTCAACAAAACCATTTTTAGCTGAGGTAATTTCAATAATGCCTACATCCACATTACTAGCATCCTCTTTCAAAGAAGTACCAACATGGTATTCCATCCGTGGCGTTTTCGTTTCTTCAACATATTTTACAACAGCCAAACCTCTAAATACCCCTTCTTTTAGCGTTTTTTCATAATACTTTTCAGAAGTATATTTTTCATCAATCACCAAATACTTTCCAACATCAGGCATTGCATCTTTGTTTTCATAATCCACAAACCAAAACCTCAGCGACTTATCAGGTTTTATGGAATTAGCTGTAACCCAATAATAATTACCAATTCGAATTCGCCGGGGTTGAGTATTAAACTCTTTACCATCAATTGTTGCTGAAAGTGTGTTATCATTGGCAATAATTTGTTGCCCGATTGAATCAAAACTGATAATTAACGTAAAAATTATTAATAGCTTTCTCATTTTTTTAAGTTTTATTTCCAAAGCTAATTTAATAAATATTAAACTCTAAAATGGAAATTTTTATAAAGATTTGGCATATTATCTATTAAATGGTTAATATCGATAATCACTTCTAACTTTTTTTATAAAAATTAAATCTACCTACATAGTATTTTTATCTCTATTTTCGTTTTATTACAAGATTTACAAATAATCAATTAAACTATTCATTATTTTTGAATCGGTTATTGGATAAAATGAAATTTAAAATAATATTTTTAGTATTTTTTGGGCTATTTACAGCTTTACAAGTATTTGCCCAAAATATAAAATTTACAGAAAAACCAGAAGATTTCGTCAACACTTTGACCTCGATGATGGCCACAGTTGGGAATGAACAGGCTGTTGCTGTGGCTAAAAATATTGGGGAAAAATGGAACTCTGGAAAAATTACCAGTACTCAAAAAGCAAAAATACTTGGCATTGTAAAATCTATGCATGCCAAAAACTACAAAGCCAATCCACAATTTTTACTGCTTTTCGATTGCCTGCGTTTTGGCTATAACTCTCAATATATAAGCGAGTTACAAATAGAGTCTTTTTTAGAAACGAGTCAAAAAATGCTCGGAAAAATGGATGGTAAATCAATTTCTGTTTTTTGGGAAAAATCAAGAATGTTTTTCTTTAACAGAACCTTGCATACATCCAACGTCAATAAATTATATGCCATTTCAAGCGACTTTATTTTTAATTACTATGAAGAAATATCAACTTCAAAAATTGAGGAAGAAAATGTAAAAATTGCCGATAAAATAATAAATGATGGCTGGGACGACCCCATTCCAAGTACAAATTCATCAAATGAATCACAAAAAGTTGAGTTTCAACCAACTGTAATAATACCAACATTGGCTCAGGGAGCACGTATTGATTTCAAAAAAGCTGATTTATATATTGTAACAGCTTCAGATTCAGCTTTATTATCAGGAATTTCCGGAAATTACGGCTTTAAAGAAAACACAATTTTAGGCACGGGTGGCGTATTTACTTGGGAATCCGTTGGGCTTAGTAACGTGATTGCCACATTGGGAAATTTTGCGATGGAGTTGAAAAACCCAAAAATAAGTTCAATCAATGCTGTATTTACCTACAAAAATAAACTCAACGAGCCCCTAAATGGTGCCTTTGAATACCAAAGTAAAAAAAGAGCCAAGTCTGTAAAAAATACATTCCCCAGATTCGTTTCAAATCGTAATGATATCATTATTAAAGACTTAGGAGATAATATTGACTATATTGGTGGTTTTTCCTTGATTGGTAATAAAATATTTAGCACTTCATTAAAGTCTAAAATTTCGAAGATATCATATAAATCAAATGGGAAAATACTGTTTAACGCAACAAGCAATCGATTTGAAATTACAGACTCGCTTATTACAGCGGCAGCGGCAAGCTTTTCGGCCATTATGGGTAACGATTCAATTTATCACCCCGGCTTAAAGTTCAATTTAAACAAAAAAAATAATATTGTAAGAGGCTTAAAAATAGAAAAAAGTGCTTTTAAGAGTTCCAATTTTATTGATACTTATCACCAGATGGAAATTGTATCTGATGTAATGCGTTATTATCTAAATCAAGGAAAAATTGACTTTTACATACTTTCAGGAAAAAGAGTAGTGCCAGCCCTATTTGAGAGTTATGATAATTATAATCCTGAAGTTTTCCCTTCATTATCAGGTAATTATGGCTTTAATCCACTTCAAGTTTTAAATGGCTATTTTAAAAGTACAAGCACCGATTATGTATATTTGGTGGAATTGGCCTACTATGCCAAACGACCAATAGATCAAATAAAAGGTGCGTATTTGGAAATGCAGGAAAAAGGCTTTGTAGAATTAGATGTTGACGAAGGTCTAAAATTTAGTCGAAAAGGAAAGCATTATATACAAAGCTTTCTGGGCAAAAAAGATTTCGATAATTTTATTATTCCTTCTTTTTATAGTGCTTCAACCAAAGACAGCTCTGCCAATGCTACTATAAATCTTAATGATAATATACTGACTATCAAGGGCGTGAAGCAGTTTTCACTTTCCGATTCATTAAATACAGAAATATACCCGAGAGATGGGATTGTAAAAATATCAAAAAACAGAAATTTCAGTTTTAATGGCAAACTTGTTTCTAAGAATTTCAGGTTCAGGGGATCAAATTTTGAGTTTGATTATGAAAAGTTCACGGTAAAAATGAATAAAATTGATTCTATTACATTCATTCCTCAAAAACTGTATGGTAAAGCCAACGCTACTGAGGTGGGTGGCAATTTGCGCTACAACGATTCTGGAATAATTTACATCAATCGCCCCGATAATAAATCAGGAAGAATAAAAGCACCAGAATACCCTCGATTATCTATAAAAGCGGGCATTACCGTTCCATTCGACCAACCTGAGCGGGCTGGTGGCGTGTACCCTGCTAGGGCGGTTTTCTTTAAAATTCCTACTATTGATAATGACTCTCTTAACTCAAAAGATCTGGATTTTGCAGGTACATTTTATGGTGGAGGCTTAGTGCCTGACTTTAAAGATCGACTGATTTCAATGCCAGATAATTCGCTTGGCTTTGTACATAAATCAACTGGTAATGAGAAACTTACACTTTATGGAACAAAAAGTAACATAACCTACAAAGAACTAAAAATGGATAATAAAGGACTTCATGCAGAGGCTGAATTCAACCATTTGAAAGCTAATTTCAAAACAACCGAATTATTTATTTATCCCGATTCATTGGTGGCTTTTGGCAAAACTGGAGCTGTTGAACAAGGCTCTATTGGCCAAACCTATTTTCCAAAAGTTGAGATAAATAATTTTAACCTAAAATGGCGCCCCAAGCAAGATAGTCTCTATATATACAATGAGCCAAAATCACCGTTTGAATTGTATGGCGAAACAACCAAATTGGATGGGGAATTGGTGGCCAGAAACTCAGGACTTTTTGCAAGTGGATTTGTAAAGCGACTCGATGCAGAGATAAGATCGGAGCAAATAAAATTTGAACAAAACACTATTTTAGCTAAAAATGCAATGGTAAAAGTTGGGCCTAACTTATCAACAGCCAAACCCGTTTTAATGAGTTATAATGTTGACTTTAGCCTTAATTCCAAAACGAATATTGCCAAGTTTACCTTACCAAAAACAACCGAATTAATCGATACAAATACCCTCTACTTACCTTATTCAGCATATAAAACATCAATTGGCTCAGCTGAATGGGACATTTTGAAAAAAACTATTACGATGAAAGGGAGCGTTGGCACCTCCACTTTTACCTCATTAGTGCCTGAGCAAGAAGGGCTTAGCTACAATGGATCTGGAGCTATTTACGATTTAAATACATCAGCCTTAAATATTACGGGTGTACCCTATATCGATGTTGTCGACTCACGCTTACGACCAGCAAAAGGACTTGTATTTGTAAAAAAAGATGGCAATATAGAAAAACTATTGGGAGCTAAATTGGAGATAGATTCAATAAGTGCTTATCATGTTTTAACGGATGCCAACATAAAAATAATATCAAAAAACAACTACCAAGGCGATGCCAAATATCGATATATCAATGCTTTGGGCGACACTACTTTATTGAAAATAAATCAGTTTGATGTATTGGAAAATAAAGAGGCTGGCCTGGGAAAAGTGAAAGGATTTTATACCTCAGCCAAGGCAGTTTTATTAGAAAAAGACAAGTTTTTTGTAACCCCAAAAATGCAATTTAGAGGGGATATTTCACTCGTTGCTGGCGACCCCAATTTGAGTTTGGATGGATCTATTCGGCCCTTCATAAAAAAACGGAAAGATTTGGATAACTGGCTCACTTTCAAAGGCAAAAACACCGATGGAATACGTATAAATATTGATGACCAGCTAAAGTCTGATGCAGGTAATTTATATGCTGGTTGGCACTATCGCAGCAATGGTGGCGGCTTATACACTTCATTTTTATCTTTAAAAGAATCGCCAGACGACCAAGATATTTTTCTTGGGAAAGGTGCCCTAGAGGAAAATGCCAAAGAAAAACGGTTTGAAGTAAGTTCTATTTCTGACGAAACCCAGCTTTATTATTATGACGATCAAGCCAATAAAATTACCTTGGAAGGAAAGTTTAATTTATTTGCTCACAGAGCCCCGGGGGCAAATAATGAATTTGTAAAGTCGTCAGGAACGGCTAGAATAGTCCCTGATAGTAATTTATATCGGCTAAATACTTTGCATGTATTGTCATTTCCAGTGTTACCTGAAATTGTAAGTAGTATTGCCAATAAAATTGCAAAATCGAATTTGGATGAAGGAAATACCAACGACCCAGCCGAACCAGATAAAGAAAGATTATACTCGAAAATGGCGCAACTCATTGGCTTAAAGGCTATTGCACCCTACCAAACCAAAACGGAATTTATGCACCAGCCGCTTCATACTGCTGCGCCTATTTTTAACTCCACCCTCGTGATGACAGATGTCGACATGGCCTGGAGCAATAAAATGAG
>JANMZR010000185.1:0-16556 GCA_031383555.1 Cytophagaceae bacterium
AACGCCAGTTTTTTCAAATTTCTTTTTAAACCTTTTCAACGCCTTGTCTATTGATTCGTTTTCTTTAATGTTTATGATAAGCATATTATATTTTTTTGTTTATTACCTTTTTGGGACTGCAAAATTAATAATAATATTTTATTTATCAAAATATTTCTCTTACAAAATGTTTAATTTTGTTTATGATTAATCGACTTGCTGTAATTGACCTTGGCACTAATACCTTTCAATTTTGTGTTGCCAAAATAGAAGCTAATAATTTTCAAATAATTTTCGAGAAAAGCCTTACTCCAAAACTTGGCAAAGGCGGCATTAGCAAAGGAATTATCACCTCTGAGGCTATAGAAAGGGCTATTGATGCACTGAATGAATTCAAAGATATTGCTAGCCAATACGGGATTGCTGCTGTTGAAATTTATGCTTTTGGTACTTCAGCCTTAAGAAATGCAAAAAATGGAATGGATTTTTGTAAAATGACCATGGAGAAAATTGGCATAAATATTCAAATAATAGATGGTGATAAAGAAGCAGAATTAATTGCCTGCGGAGTAAGAAAAGCAGTTCAATTTAGCAACGAACCTTTTTTGATAATGGATATTGGGGGCGGTTCTGTTGAATTTATAATTGCCAACAAAACCACCGTTTATTGGAAGCAAAGCTTTGAAATCGGAGGTCAAAGATTGATGGACTGGTTTTTCAATTCAGATCCAATTGCACCAACCCAAATAAAAAAAATGCACTATTTCTTTGACGAAAAGCTGATTCAACTTTCAAATGCAATCCATCAATATTTACCTAAAACGTTAGTGGGTTCCGCTGGTTCATTTGAAACACTGGCAGAAATTTATAATTTTCCTCAAAACTCAGCAACTGATCAAATTCCAAATATTTCAAGCAATTTGGCAATGGAAAGCTTTTATGACTCTTATTTTAAATTTTTGGAATTTGATCGAAATGAAAGACTAGCAATATCAGGAATGGTAGAACCCAGAGTTGATATGATTGTAGTCGCTTCAGCACTCATTGATTATGTTATTAAGACTTATAAAATTGATGAAATTAAAGTTTCAACTTTTGCATTAAAAGAAGGTGTACTAGCGAAATTGGCTAATAATGAACCTATTTAATTGAATTATTGTAATATTTAGAGGTTGGAAATTACAAATTAGAAATTAGAAAGAAAATGGATTGGATTCAATTAAATAGAGTAGAACAATTAGAAAACATTAAAGCAGAATCGTTTAAAAACCCTGTTTTATTATTCAAACATAGCACAACTTGCTCGATTTCGGCAATGGCAAAAAATAGAATGGAGCGCAATTATGACCAATCGAAAGTAGGTGATTTGAAACCCTATTACCTTGATTTACTGTCATATAGAGATATTTCCAATAAAATTGTTGAGGAATTTGACATTGAGCATGAGTCGCCACAAGCCATTATTGTTCAAAACGGTGAGGCTATTTATGATGCTTCACATTATGATATTTCGTTTGCGGAGATTGCTGAAAGGGTTTAAGAAGTTTTTAATAGGAATTAAACGAAAAAATTAATTTAAAATTAAAATTGTCAAGGTTCAAAACCTTGCCAATCTTTTCTAAAAGCCAATCTTCCCCTTTTTCTTAGTCAGTTCCCCTTTTTCGGCAAATTCTTTCATCTCAGCTAATTCTTTAACAAAACCTCCTGAAAGTATTGGGAAGCGCAACCATGAACGAGGGTCCAAATTGCGATCATCCACATGAAAAGCTGGTGCATAACGCTCACGCTTCCATTGGTTTCTGCTCCAAAGTTTGAAAAACCGCTCAACCCAAAGCACTAATTGCGTATTGGTATATTTATTTGAATATTCCATTTTTAGCAATAAATAACAATCTTTTACTGATTTTTTATCTCTAAATGCATGGGTTTCAATTGCGTTGAGTACCTCATAAGGCATGAGATCGTCTTCATCAGATTGTTTTTTGTCGCTAGGGCGAAGTTCGGCAGTTGGCTCCAAATTATTTACAGCATTGAGGCCAGCAATTTTCAAAGTACCATCTAAACCGACATTTTCAAGCCAAATTAACCAATGCCTTAAAAATAGTTTATCAATACCAGCAATTGGCGAAATACTTCCAGAGGTGTCACCATCCATTGTGGCGTAACCCACGGAAGCTTCCGACCGATTTGACGTGGCCAAAAGCAATGAATTATTCAAGTTGGCCAACAACCATGCCGATGGCGCACGCACACGAGCCTGAATATTTTGCATAGCAATATCGTCAGTTTCCCATTTCAAATTACGACCTATTGCTTTGCTAATGAGCTCTTTATATTCTTCAACAATATTATTAATGTCAATATCATAAAAATTGGTATTCAAACTTTTAGCCAAAGAAGCTGCTGAAAACCGAGTTGCTGTCGAACTATTTGAGGTGCCTTGGTACACATTGGTAATCATTGCATTAGCAAGCTCCTCAACCGATTTACACTTTTTTATATTTTGATTATAAGCTAATTTGGTCTTAAAGCCTTCCAAACCTAATTCATCAACAGCCATTTTTATGGCCAAAAAGCAGAGCGCAGTTATGGCAGAGGAGTCGGCTCCACCCGAAAGTGAAATTACCCACCCATTCGACTTGGCTTTTCGCAAATAATCAAAAAGCGCCAAGGCAACAGCTCGGGCAAATTCTTCTTCTTTTTGAAAGTTATTAATTGGTATTTTCCCATCGGTTAAGGAGGCTGCATGATGACTTATATAAGCCACATGTTGCTCCCAATGCTCTAATTCATAAACATTTTTTTCGGGCTTAATATCTGGATAGGTGAAATTAACAACAATTTTATTGGGTGATTGCACAAAACGCAAACGATTTTGTGCTTGATCCAATCTCCCTTTTTCCAAATCAATAATTCCAGTAAGTAAATAATGATCTTTATAGCTAAATCTAGTTCCTGATCTCAACATTTCACCGGCCTGCGCAATTATGGCATCACCATCGAAAATAGCTCTGCCGCTTTCATTGCCTAATAAATTGGCATAAATATAAGCACAACCAAAAGCACGTGAGCCGTCTTGAATAAAGCGCTCTCTGGTATTTGTCTTATAAAAAGAAAAATGGCTTGCCGTTGGATTTAGTATTATATCAACCGCATGAAGGTACAAATCACGACCGGGGCGTTGAGGCACCCAAGCGTCTTCGCAAATTTCAAAACCAACTTTAACTCCTTCAATATCAAATATATAGTCGCCAACTGGGTAGGTAATTCCCTCAATTTTTAGTTCCGCTTTTTCATTGGCGGGCCAAGCTTGAAACCATCGTGTTTCGTAATGTATACCATTGTTGGCAAGAAATTTTTTACAAACAAAACCCCTAATATGTTTATTGGAAATAAGACATGCGGCATTAAAAATATGGTTGTTCAATCTAATTGGAAGGCCAACAACTACTATAATTCCAGCGGTAGCTTCCACTATTTCCAACAACATTTCTTGTGCTTGCACGCATGTATCGTTGGCCAAAAACATATCCTCACAACCATAGCCCGTAATGCAAAGCTCTGGCATACAGAGCAATGACACGTTTTCTTTGCGAGCCTCTTCAATACAACTGATTATATTATTTTTATTGGCCACCCAATCTAAAGGGGTTTGATTGACTACGCCAGCAGCAACTTTTATTAAATTCATTTACCCTTTATTTTTAGAAAAGTTCTTTTTTTATGTGAATTTAAGCAGATTTGATTGAAAAGAAAAGGATATTTAATATGTAATTGAGTAAAATAAACCTTAAATAATTGCTTTTAATTTCTAAAAAAATACAATTAAAATGCTATGCCAATTTTAACATTTAATGCTAAACTACCTGTATACCAACTCCCGGGTCTATTTATTGAATAGTATAAGGAACCATGCCTTGTTTTTGTTAACTGGTCAGTTGAATTGAATCGGTTGGAATGTGTTACATTTCTATTTCTAATACCTGTACCAATAAAAAAATCAAAAGAGGTTTTTTTTCGAATAATTTGGTAGCCAAATTTCAAATTGAGCATATTTATTTTTCTATTTACCTTAATTGTATCTTCATAATAATAAGACTGGCCAGGCAAAAACAAACTATCAGGTTTACTTTTGTCAAATGACATTATTTTGTCTGAATTTGAATTTAATCGGCTGTATTCCAGTGAGATATAAGGCCCTATTGGGGCCGATTTTTTTAAATAGTGCTTCAACTCAATTGCCTTTCTATTTCCCTTTATTTTTAAATCAGGCGAATTGACTAAGCCATCCTGTTTTTCTTTATAATTGAATATTTGGCCAAATAAGACTTGAATTGAATAACTATCATTCAATTTTCGCTCATAACTGAACTCAAAGGTTGGGTTTACAAAATCATATAAACGTAATGGGGTTATTTTTAGAGAATTGTACTTTTTAAGGTTTCTATAATCGTATGGTAAATATTTTTGACCTATTTTTCGGTCATTATTGATAGTTACAAATCTAGGATAGCTGTATCTTTTTGGCGATTTATAGTCTATAATTGCTCCAATCAAAAAAGCACCGTAGGGAATAAAATTAAGTAAATAGGGTATTGAATTTCTTGGTTCAATTTTTGCAATATGCAGTGAATCTTCATTGTAATAAGAAACTTTAAGTGGGCTATTTTTTCTATCTACAATTATAGTTTGTTCCTCATTGAAGTTATATAACTCATTGTTTTCAAGGGCTATCTGGGCTGGAATTTTTGTAATAATTGTAATTTTTTCTTTTTTGCCATTGATTAATGTAGCACAGCTTTGCAGAAAAACAGAAGAGATAATAAGCAGCAAATAGAAAACCAAATTACTTTTCTTTACAACAATCATGATTTCTTATTTTTATTGCGAAAATGAAGGTTTTAAAAAAGATAAAAAACCCTTAAGAAAAGTTGTAATTGCTAAATCAATTGCCCGAACGCCTCATTATCTCATATTTTTGAAATTGATTGGCATTAAGAATATGTTTTAATTTTGAGTCAAAATCTTGATTTATGGTTTGTAAATCAATTATTTTTTGCTGACTATTGTCGTTATTCAACTTGATTTTTTCTATCTTTTCTGATCGCTCTTCACACAAATTTAAAATAGATTTTGATTCGCTTTCATTCAATTCAAGTGCGGAATTGATTTTTTCAAACAATTTATCTGCTTTTTTATTAGAATTTTTATGTACGTTATTTGCTGATAATGAAGAAGTTGTATTTGAATAAAGGTTATTTTTCGCAGTTCCTTTTGGACGTTCTTGTTTAAACGCAATTTGCTGAGCCATTCCAATAAAATTGAATAGTATTAAAAATAGCAATACAAAACTCCTCTGATTCATTTTTTAATAATTTCAAATACTACTTTACTCTCAGTTGAATTGCAAAATTACATTTTTCTACTAAAAATCACCTTTT
This sequence comes from Cytophagaceae bacterium, assembly GCA_031383555.1. Taxonomy (GTDB): domain Bacteria; phylum Bacteroidota; class Bacteroidia; order Cytophagales; family Spirosomataceae; genus JANMZR01. The sequence goes on from JANMZR010000185.1 coordinate 5,421, forward strand.
TACAGGCCGAATTTAATTGAATTTTAATTTAAATTTATCTAATTATTGGGTTTTCATTTTTAGATACCATAGCCTAAAGGCTTAAGGCTATTGATTAGGTTTCCATTCGTGTAATTTAGCTTCGAATCGCTAGGCCAAGGAATTGCCGGCGGCATTTTTCAGAATTTATTCGTAAAGAAACCAGATAATAGAATGTTTTTTACTATAAACCACTGCCTAGGATTTTGTGAATAAATCTCTTTGTTTTTCACAAAAAAAAAGCCTCAATTTACTCAAAATGAGGCCTTTAATAACTCTATATTCGAAATATTTACTGCAAAGCTGCAACTCCAGGTAATACTTTTCCCTCCATATATTCCAACAAAGCGCCTCCGCCAGTGGAAACGTAGGAAACCCTATCACCATAACCTGCTTGGTTGATTGCTGCGGCTGAGTCGCCACCACCAATCAAGGAGAAAGCGCCGTTTTCCTCAGTGGCTTTTACTACAGCCTCGGCAATAGCGTTGGTACCATGGGCAAAGTTTTCGAACTCAAACACACCCATTGGGCCATTCCAAAGTATCGTTTTGGAGTTTTCAACTACTTCTTTGAATACTTCAATTGATTCAGGACCAATGTCTAAACCTTCCCAACCATCTGGTATAAAGCCAGAGGCAACTACTTGTGTATTAGCATTATTATTAAAATTATCAGCACATAAATTATCGACAGGCATTATAAGTTTTACACCTTTTGCTTTGGCTTTTTTTATTAATTCCTTTGCAAGCTCAACCTTATCGGGCTCAGAAATCGACTTACCAATTTTCCCGCCCTCAGCCAACTGAAAGGTATAAGTCATACCACCACCAATAATCAGATTGTCAACATTGTCTAAAAGTCGGTCGATAAGTAATATTTTATCAGAAATTTTTGAACCTCCCATAATGGCTGTAAATGGTCTTTCAGCTTTTTCAAGTACTTTCTGTGCATTTTCAAGCTCGGCTTGCATTACATAACCAGAAACTCTATCCTCAAAAAATTGCCCGATTACTGCTGTAGAAGCATGAGCTCTATGCGCAGTTCCAAACGCATCATTCACCCAAACATTACCCAATACCGATAGTTTTTTGGCAAATTCCACATCTCCTTTTTCTTCTTCCTTGTAAAAACGGAGGTTCTCTAACAATAATATTTCACCAGTTTTTAAGTTACTAGCCTGATCTATAGCGGATTGACCAATGCAATCATCGGCAAATTTTACTTGTTTGTTAAATATTACTGAAAGGGGATTAACCAAATGTCTTAATGAGTATTTATCTATAGGGCCGTCTTTTGGTCTACCCAAATGTGACATTAAAATAACCGAACCGCCATCACCTAATATTTTTTTTATGGTAGGAATGGTGGCTTTTATACGGGTGTCGTCAGTAATTTCAAAACGTTCGTTTAATGGAACATTAAAATCAACACGAACAAGGGCTTTTTTACCCGAAAAATTAAAAGTAGAAACTGTTTTCATATTTTATCTGTATTTGTAAATTGCATCTAGTTGGAAACAAATAATTTGAAAGGAATTAAGATTAGGATTTTGTAATTTCACACAAAAATAGAGAAATAGAATTCTAAAAAAATATTTTCAATTATTAAAATTAGTCGATTCAAATATTCATCCAAAAAAATCTCAATAACTTTATATAAATACCTGATAGATTGGCAATTCCAGCGCAAAAGATTGAGCTTCCTCCCAAATATTACCTCGAATACTTCAACTATTTGGTTGATTTTGTTGAGCGCAAATACAATCATATACTTATCGAAACAGAAATTTCATTTATAAAACAATACAAAAATTTATCTGAAAATGAGCAATGCCTTTTTATTCGTTTTGTGAATAGATCTGGGAGGTTTTTCAGGGTAAATAAATTGAAATATGAAGAAATTGACAACATTCCAAAAGTTAAGGAACAGCTTACCATCAAAAATTTCATAGAGGCACCGAATGAAAAATGGCTGCCCATTGCGCAAGAATTTTTGCAAATTTTCCCAAAAAATGAGCTAATTGATTTATTTAAATCCGTAGGAATTACTTACAAAGGTTTAAGTAGTTTTTCGAAAGAAGAAACCTTAGAAAAGCTTCTTTCATTAATAGAAAAGGAGAAATTAATTGCATTGGTAACTGAACATGAGCCTATTATAAAAGTAAATTATGAGGTTGAAGTGATGATGCTCAAATTCCTATTTTTTGGAAATAGGTACGATACCATGACAGAGTTTGTAACTCGTGACCTCGGCTTTCAGAAATACGAAGCTTTTGATGAAGACAAGATGGTAGCACATTTTACCAATCGTCAGGAAGCTGAAGACAAGCTTTTGGTAAGTTTGGTAAACGAAAAATTTTATGAATTGGCCTCAGTTTTACCACCAGCTGAGCATTGTATTTGGCTTACTAATTGGGTTTTAGTAAATGAAGAAACTTTGAGTGAGCCCGCCAAAATGAGTATAGAACGCCTTAAATTAAGAGCAGCGGCTTATTTTGAAAAAGCCAAATATCCAGAAGAGGCCTATGACATTTATTGCCTAACTGAGCTCCCTCCATCACGTGAGCGCAGAATAAGAATTTTAGCCAAAACCGACAGAGTTGAAGAAGCTATTGCTCTGTGCGGTTGTATATTAGGTGATCCATATAGTACCGATGAATTGTATTTTGCGATTGATTTTACAAAAAAAATAGAATCAAAAAGTGCCAAAAAGCGGATTAAAAAATCAGTTACTATCCAACTTCATGAGTCTGATTCCATAACTATTGACCCTATTTGGAAAAACCGTGTGGAGGCTGGCGTAATTGATTACTATGAGCAGAAAGGCGATATGGCCGTATTTTCTGAAAACTTTTTATGGAAAAGCCTTTTTGGATTACTGTTTTGGGACATTATTTATGACACCGATTCATTGGCCATTCACCATCCATTGCAGCGGGCGCCTTCGGATATTTATAAGCCAATTTTCTTTGAACTTCGGCGAGATAAGTTATTAGATCGATTGGATATTTTGGAAGAAAAAGTAGAGTTGCTCAAATTTATTGAAGAAATATTTTTGGAGAAACAAGGAATAACAAACCCGCTAGTAGACTGGTCTGCAATAACTTACCATTCAGTTTTAAAAATGTGTGAAAAGTTGGAGTCAATCCATATCAGAGCGGTTATGTTGGAAATGGCCATAAATTTAAAAAATAACACACATGGATTCCCGGATTTATTTACGTGGAATGCTGATAGTTATGAGTTTATTGAGGTGAAGTCGCCTACTGATAATCTATCCAATCAGCAGCTGTATTGGTTGCGTTTTTTCGAAAGAATTGGTGTAAAATCAAGAGTTTTAAGAGTAGATTGGCTTAAAACAGATACTGAAAAATTATTTGGCTAAAAGCTTGATTTTATCGTTTCGATTGTTTACTTTTAATTAAGAAATTGTTAACAGTACAGAGTATTTATGTTAAATTTTTCAAGTTTCAGAGTGAAAGTTTTCATAATTATAATGTTTCAGTTTAATAATAAATACTGTTTTTAACATTTATGTAAATTTATCTCCAATTAAAATAATAAAGCCTATGAAACTCCAAGTGCATGCAGTCCATTTCACCGCCGATCAAAAACTATTGGCATTTATTCAACAGAAATTAAGCAAATTAGATCAGTTTTATGATCGAATTGTGAGTGGCGAAGTTTTTTTGAAATTAGATAAAGGTGATAAGAACAAAACACATAATAAATTATTAGAGATAAAAATAAATTTGCCTGGCGCAGTGCTTTTTGTTAAAGAAACAGGCAAATCGTTTGAAGAAGCCATTGATTTGGCTTTGGATATTTTAAAAGGTCAATTAAAAAAGTTTAAAGAAAAAATAGTAGGCAAAACTCCCGCCTTAGCTATTATAAGTACCGAAGATGACGAAGAAGATTTTGATATTTAAAAAGTTGGTTGTGAAAAGGTGAAATAAAAAAAGGGATTCGAAAGAGTCCCTTTTTTTTTGAATATACTTTAAAAATCCTAAGCCTCAACTTTTAAATACAAAGGAGCAAATATTAATATTTACCTTACTTGGTATTGATAACAATCACTAGAAATTATCACGGCATTAGTTACTTTATCAATTACTTGAAAATGTATGTCGAATTTTGAACCAGAAGGAATCATTGTTATATTTCTCCATAAATTTTCTTGTCCTTTTCCTTCGCCATCTGTTAAAATTGACTGAGGTGTAAGCCCTTTACCTAATGTAAGCCAAGTAGTACTTGTGCAATTCCCGTCAACCACATTTGCGGCATCAACAGCCCTTTGAAGTAAATACTCATGGTTAGGTAGCAAATGATGTACTTTAATATCAAGGTCAATAATTTTTTCCGGGTTAGGATCCTGACGAAATTTTAAGTGGCCTGTTGGGCAATCGTCTTCGTTTTCGGATGTACATTCACCTCTAAGAGTAACATTTAAATCATAAGGTGGATTGGTTAAAGAGGATTTTCTAGCTGACAAAGATTTTATTTCCTCCTTTAAATTTTCTCGGGCATCAATATTAAAGCTTTCTTTTTTGCAGGAAACAATAATAGTAATAACAAATGCGAGCAATAATGATACATAAATCGGATTCTTTTTCATAATTATATAAGTTTAATTGGTTTAAAGTATCTAGGGTTCATCCCTAAATTAATATAAAGTTTAAGTAAAAAAAATTAATAAAAAAAATTTTGTTCGATTTATTTTCTGAAAATTTGAAAGGGGAGAAAGAAGTGGGACACATAAAAAAAGGAGATATTAAGCTCCAATTTTTTGAATACATAAATATTTTGATAGTAAATCTACAAGCCAAAAGCCGCCTTTACCTTATCCACAAAATCTAATTTTTCAAGCTCCGTGGCTAATCTCCTGACCTGACATAGTTAGAAAGCCTGGTCAGGAGACTAGCCACGGAACAAGTAGATAATTGGTCTTTTGTCATGTCGAGCCGCAAAGCTGGCGAGAAAGCTACCCTATGACAGGTCTTCTGAATAGACACACCGAGAATGAATAAAAATGTCTGAACTTAACGTTCCCGTTCAAGACGAGCCTCGGACTAGAATACAGCAATTGTGTCCGTATCATTTTTTCTCACAAGTATAAAACTCATACTTGTATTTCCAAGAAAACGATTCGCCCGGTGCAATTTTTATGGCAATATAGGGTTCTGGGCAAATGGTTTTTTCGGCCGACCAAAACACCAGTCTGATAATAGGTTTATCACAATTTACTCTCACTGCAGCACCGGTTTTATTGTTTTCAATTCTGAAATCATAATCTTTTGCTTCTTTACCATAGCCCAAAAGCGGGGCATATACTAAATGGTCATTTTTGGCAAAAACTTTGTTGAATACAATTCTATTACCTTGAATTTCACCAGTAGCTTGCGGACTTGGTTTTTCTGGTTGAGCAATAAATTGTAAACCCACTGAAAAGTCCGGGCCTGTAATTTGGCTATCCAACACAAAGAAATTGTGGTTATAAACACGGGTATCGATGGTTTTTTTTCCTTTGTTAGTTAAAGTATGTAAAATGTCCATTTCAGGCTTACCATCAATTAACTGGACCGTTTTATGATATAAATAAGCATTTTTTTCATCTGAAAATTGATGGGTAAAATCAACATGGTCCTTTTTCTTTTTTACTTTCCATTTTCCTGTATTTACTTTTTCATATTTTTTAGGAAAATTATATTTTGTTTCTTCAGGTTTTACCATAGTTCCAATACCAATTTTCAGAAAGGTTTCACCTACTTTAGCTTCATCATAACCGACTGGGTAAAAATCGTCGACTGGGCCCATAATGGCGTCGTGCAATAATGGGTCATATTTTTCAAACCATTTTCCAAAATAGCTATGCCCACCACTTACTAATGAATATAACTGGCCCGACCAATCAAACCTTGTCCCTCGATAGTAGCCATTTTCTGCATCGGGCATATATAATTTAGCCTCCACAATCCCATTCGAAATATTAGCAGCTTTATACTGAGCGATTGAAGAACTAAAAAATGTTAGAACCAGAAAAATGACAATAAAATATTTAATTTTTTTCATAGTTGAAAAATAGTTAGAATTAGGATATCCACTCAATTTAATAAATATTTTCAAATTACCTTTCCTGTACTATGGTTAGATTGTGAATGGAAATTGTTAGGTTGAAAACCCCATTCAAAAATACTATATTTACCTAAAAAAAATACTTACAAAATATGAGTGATATTAAACCCAACTTTTTTCTTGTTTTTTTATTAATAACTGTTAGTTTTTCCACTTCTTTTTCTCAAAAGAGGCCAAATGTAGTATTGATTTTCCCTGATAATATTGGAATTGGTGAGGTAAGTTCTTATGGTGGCAACCGAAATGTACCTACACCAAATATTGATAAAATAGGGAAGGAGGGCATTCGCCTAACAAACTTTAACGTTGAGTATTCCTGCACACCTTCTCGAATAGCTTTAATGACAGGTAGATATGCCGCTCGTGCAGGGGAAGACTATTATGCGGGTACTACCTTATGGGAAAATACCATCGCAGAGCACTTAAAATCAGCAGGATATGCTACGGCCCTTTTTGGCAAATGGGATTTGGGGGCCGAAAATTGGCTAGGGAAACGGGAACCCACCAACCAAGGGTTTGACGAATGGTATGGGATTCCTGGCACGAGTCATTTTTCTCAATTTACAGCCATGAAAGGTTTCCCCAAAAACCAAGAAATCCCTTATATTTGGGAAGGAATAGCGGGTCAAACTTCAAAAAAAGTAAAACCTTTTGATTTAGTAACTAGGCGAACCATAGATCGGGAAGCTGCCGAAAAAAGTGTTAATTTTATCAGAAAGAATGCCGAAAAAAGTAAGCCTTTCTTTTTATATTACCCCATGACGCAACTGCATTTTCCGGCTTTGCCTCATCCCGATAAATTGGGTGCCACCGGTGCAGGAGATATGGGAGACGCAATGGCCGATGTTGATTACAATGTTGGTTTAATTTTAAAGGAATTGGAAAGATTGGGGATTGAGAAGAATACCTTAGTTATTTGGTGTTCTGACAATGGAGCCGAATTGCGACGGCCTTGGCGGGGAGCATCGGGGCCATGGAGAGGTTTTTATAATTCGGCTATGGAGGGCGGAGTTCGCACGCCATGTATGATTAGCTGGCCGGGTCGCATTAAACCTGGGCAAGTATCAAATGAATTGGTTCATGAAGTTGATTTGTTTGCTACCATTCTAGAAGCTGCTGCTCTTCCTCACCTAATAAACGCTGTTGACAGAAAAATAGATGGAATAAATCAATTACCTTTTTTTGAAGGAAATCAGGAAAAATCAAATAGAGAGAGTGCAATTTTTATGAACCGTAATGGCGAAGTGATGGCTGTGAAATGGAATGATTGGAAATTGTGGTATAATTTTAAAACCGAATTGCCCGATACCGAACCTGATAATCTAGTGAGACTTTTTAACCTAAGGGTAGATCCTCAAGAGGAAATAGACGTGAAGGACTACTATCCTTGGGTGATTGGTATCATGGATTCGGTGGTAAAAGCATATGAACTATCTCTGGTCAAACATCCCAGAGTGTCTGCCAGTGCAAATGCCGCAGACCCTTACCTAGCACCAGCAATTGGATCAGGAAAATTAGTTCCTGCCTTTTCTAGGAAAGATAGAGCAACTCTTAAAACTCGGTCTGTCGCTTTAGCTAGTCCCGACTTCTCCGGCTCTTGGTCTACCACAGAACTAAGTACAGTTTCCGTAGTAAATCGTGCTGAAAATGGTAAAATAGCCTCATTGGGAAGTGGATGGGGCGAAAAAATCAGTATAACCCAAAAGCTAGAATTTTTAGATGTTCAAAGAGTGGTATTTACCCCAAGAGAACAACAACCCCTGCTCAACTTTCATTTTTCTTTAAAAGGAGTTCCCACTCAAAACATTATAAATATGGGGCTTGGTGACCATATACTTAATTCCTCTTGCCAATGGGAAGAAAACAGATTAGTTATTACTACTTTCTATACTTTTAAGCACCCTCGAGATAAAACAATACAAAAATGTAAAGTAGTTCAAACCTTATGGCTTGAAAACCCAACATTTGCGCCTTGGGAACCGCCTTTAATAGTAGAAACATTAGTGGAGGGTGTATTGGGTGGGTCGAGCATTATAAATAGAACAGTTTACAATAAAGGCTATAGATAGAATTAAAAAGGGCCTTCACCAAAAAAAATACTCAAACATAACTGCTTGAGTATTTTTTTTATTATTACTTTTTTAAATTTCTACAATCCAAACTCCGCTTTCACTTTTTCCACAAAATCCAGTTTTTCCCAAGTGAATAGCTCCACTTCTATTTCTTTTACCTGTCCATCTGGGCCTTTGAACCATTTTTTCACTACTTCATTTTTACGACCCATATGGCCATAAGCGGCTGTTTCTGAGTAAATTGGGTTACGTAATTTTAAGCGTTGCTCAATTGCATATGGGCGCATATCAAATATGGCTTCTACTTTTTTGGCGATTTCACCATCAGTCATATTTACTTTGGCTGTGCCATAAGTTGTAACGAAAAGACCACATGGCTTAGCAACACCAATTGCATAAGATACTTGCACCAATATTTCATCACAAAGGCCAGCTGCTACTAAGTTTTTGGCTACATGGCGAGTTGCATAAGCTGCCGAACGATCTACTTTTGAAGGATCTTTTCCCGAAAAAGCACCACCACCGTGAGCTCCTTTGCCACCGTAGGTATCCACAATAATTTTACGGCCTGTTAAACCAGTGTCACCATGCGGTCCGCCAATTACAAACTTACCAGTTGGGTTTATATGATAAGTAATTTCATTGGTAAAAAGTGCCTGAAGCTCAGGCTTCAAATTTGATTTTACTCTCGGAATTACCAAGTTAATCACATCAGATTTTATTTTAGCCAACATAGCTTCATCTGCATCAAAATCGTCGTGCTGAGTTGAAACTACTATTGTATCGATACGTTGAGGTACATTATCATCAGAATATTCTATGGTAACTTGGCTTTTGGCATCTGGACGCAAATAACCAATCAAATCGGAATGATTATTACGAATATCACTCATTTCTTGCAATATTTTATGAGCTAAATCCAATGCCAAAGGCATATAGTTGTCAGTTTCACGGGTGGCATAGCCAAACATCATCCCTTGGTCACCAGCACCTTGTGCATTGGCTTTTGATTCAAAATCATCACCAGTTTTGCGGTCAACGCCTTGATTAATATCTGAAGATTGGTCATGAATAGCAGAAAGAATACCACATGAATTGGCCTCAAACATATACTCAGACTTGGTATATCCAATTTTTCTGATAACATCACGAGTGATGGCTTGTACATCTAAATAAGTTGAAGTTTTCACCTCGCCAGCCAGTACTACTTGGCCAGTTGTTACCAAAGTTTCACAAGCAACTTTTGAACTTGGGTCAAAAGCCATGAAATTGTCGATCAATGCATCTGAAATCTGATCTGCTACTTTATCGGGATGCCCTTCTGAAACTGATTCAGATGTAAAAAGATATGCCATTCTTTTATTTTAATTAATTATTATCAAATTGAATTACTCTTTCAAAGATACAATTTTTAGATTTTACAGCCAACAAATAGATAAAAAGACTGTTCATATACCAATTACTAGATAATTCGTTTGAATATTTCAATTATTGCAGATTTTATGAAAGGTAATTTAGGTACAGTATTCATTAGTCGGACATCTTGCAAAAAGGTTGATTCCTCACTTAAAAATCGTAAAACAGCCGAAGCTTTATTTTTTTGAAATAGAGCAGTGAATATTTGATCTTGCGGCATTCTTTTTTTGAACATCACATTTAATAAAACGGAATCTAAATATGATTTCCAAAGATTCTTATTTATAGTTTCTTTGGATAGCTCGCCTTTTTCTAACTTTTTTACTAAATTTTGCAAAAATACTTGGCTTCGTTGAAAACTATAACCTGTCGACGACTTTACATAGCCGCCCGATGTGCCAATTCTGATTATTTTCTCATTAGGCATCACTTCCATCGGCTCATCTGACATGGGCACTATGCCAAATTCAGTTTCAGAAACCGAATATTCATCCGATTTTATTTGATAATTTTCAATTTTGAGTGTATTGTCAATATAGTTTTTTAAATAGTAATCATATTCCTCCTGTTGTATCAAATTATCAGAAAAAATAGTGAACTCTATTAATGCTTTTTTCTCTGAAAAAGGAAGTACATAAACAAATCTAAATTCGTCATTTTGATCAACTCTAAGGTCAAAAAGAGTCGGTTCATCTACTTTGAAGGCAGGTTGAGTAGTTTCAATAAGCCAACCTTTGAAATGCTGTAATAAGTTATTGTATTTGGGGTTATTGTATTTTGGCCTAAACACACTGTCAAACACCAACTCCTTGGCAATATATTCCCCTTTTGAGGTGATAACTACTGGTGATTGTTCTCCTGTTATTTCAAAAACATCAGCTTGAAGAAAGGTAATATTATTATTTTTATTAAGCTCGTTTATTATAAATTCGTAGAAATCGATTCCCCGAATCATTTTGTAATTATAATTATCTATTGAAAGAAGTTCTGAGAAATTATTGATGCCGTGAAACCAAACTTTATTCCATTTTTTATAAATAATTTTTTCAAATGGCGAATCCCCTTTTTCCCAAAAACAATAAGTATGGTCATTTGTGTTTTTTTGTTCCCGATCGATTATAAGAACTGATTTGTTTCGCAAGCTACTGTTATTCAAGTAATAAGCTAATGAAAGTGCAGCCATGCCGCCGCCTGCGAATATATAATCGAATTTCAAAATATCTCTTTATTTATAGATTGTATTGTGTTTTCAAATTTAACTTTTAATTGTATTAAAATGTTATTTATTGAATGAAATCTATTGATTGATAAAATCTAAAGTAAATGTTGCCATTTCTACATATAAAATCTATATCTAAAGCTTTAGTACATGACAATAAATAATTTAGCACAAAAAATAGAGATAAAATATGCTATAAAATTAGGATAATAGGCTGATATCCAGTATATTAGATGAAAAATAACGACAAATTTCTCTAATGAAGAACACCAGCCTAATC
>JANMZR010000199.1:0-9951 GCA_031383555.1 Cytophagaceae bacterium
AATTAGGAATATTTACATCTGATTTTAAAGTTTTGATGTAGACCAAATTAAAATAAATTTTTAGTTTTTGGGTTAATCGGATTATTAGAATTAATGGGGATAAAAAAAGGCTCCAATAATTTGAATACTTTATGTCAAATTTACAATTAGTTAATGACACTAAATTTTCAATTTTTGTCATTGTAAATCGTTGTTTTGCACCAACAGCCATATCATGTGTGCCGCTGAATATATCAAAAGCTTGGTTATTACTTAGTATAAAACCATCACTAGAAAGCCTATAAAAAAGACTTTTAAAAGTATTTACAATAGCTTCATTTTCAAATTGATATAAAACATCATTACAAATGATTATGTCAAATTTTTCCATAAATAAGTCACCTAATTCCGTAATATTCCCTTTAATTACATCGAGATTTCTTTTTTTGCAAAATAAAACTGCATCATCTGAATAATCAAATCCTTTTATATTTGAATAGCCTTTTTTTTGTAAGAAAGTCATTAAACCGCCTGTACCGCAACCAGCGTCTAATATTTTAATGTTCTTATTATTTGAATTTAAAATAACAAGTTTAAGGATTTTTTCATGCAATATTTTATACCACCAAAGCTGGGTTTCGGCCTCATACATTCGCTGGTATTCTTGTTCATTTATTAACACTTTGCGATTGCATTTTTTCTTTGATTATAAATTGAGGTTTTCCGCTTAATATCATGAAAGTTTTCCCCATATATTCACCAATAATGGCCAATGCGCTTAATGTGAGGCCTCCTAAAAATATTACAACTGGGGAGCCCCATTCAGGCACAATTTTTAAAAAATATAAGGCCATGTAAATAAGGGAGGCTATAATAGAAAACAAACCTACAAAAAGTGTGAGTCTCAAAGGAATGAGTGAATAGCCAAAAAGTATAGTTAAAAGCAAGGAAAAGAGTTTAGTGAAAGTATAATTTGACTCGCCGTTTTCACGAATTTGATGTTCTACCTTTACCTTGCCAACATTATCTGTAATTTGGAATATTATTCCATCGATATAAGTAAAAGGATTTTTGAATTTTACTATTTCATCAACTACTTCTTTTTTGATTATTTTAAAGCTTGAAAGGTATAAATCTCTAGGTTTTTTCAGTAAAAAAGTATTGATATAGTTGATAATATTGCTACCTAAATTTCGTAATAGTGAATGTTTTTTATTTTCATAATAGCTATAAACCACATCATAATCTCCAGCTACTGCAGCCGAATAAAGCGTTATTATTTCGGAGGGCGGATTTTGGAAGTCATCATCAACAAGTACAGAATATTGGCCTTCAGCTGAATTTAATCCACAAATCACGGCATTAAATTCACCGAAATTTTTTCGTAAACAAATATATTTCAGATTATTATGCTCTTTTACAAGCTCTTTACAAAGTTGGTCCGATTTATCTTTACTCCCATCGTTAACTAAAATAATTTCAATGTTTAATTGTGAGAGGTCCTTGGATATAGTGCCAACTAGATGTTTTATGCTTTGCCCGGCATTGTAAACTGGTATTATAACAGACAAATCAATAGGCATAAATTAAAATTTAGTTGAAATTTAAATTAAATTTTACTTAGGTAAGCAAGATAATTATCTGAATACGGCTTGTCTATATAATCATTAATATCATAATATTGATTTGCAATCACCAGCAGCACAGTATTTTCAACGAATTGATCCATAAAATGCCAGTCGTCAGGCTTAATGATTAGGCATTTTGACTTGGAATCTAAATTAAAAACTGTTTCTTCTTTCGAATTATCGACATATACACGGCATGAGCCAGATATGCAAATTAAACCTTGCCAAGTTATGTGATGTCTATGACAGCCTCGTATTGTATTTTTCGGCACATCACTTATAAAATAGACTCTCCTAATTTCATCAGGTAATAGCTTTTCAAATACATTTAAATTTCCAATGTTTGAACTGAAGTTAGCTAGGTGTTCTAAATATGCCATTATTTTTTTAGTATTTTAAACTCTAATCAGACCATGATAAAGAGCTAAGGCATTAATAAATGTTTGTTGATTTTTAGTTTACCAAATTTAAATAAAAATTTCTCAATCAAGGCAACATTCTATTTCGAATTTGCGTAATAAAAGATTTATTTAAGTTAAGTGTATACATCTGCTCGATTAATGACTGTTTTTCAATTCCCAAACTAAAATACTCGAAAAAACGGCAACCTTTCAAAGTCCCTTAGACAAGTTTTTAAACTATTTTTGAAATTTGTTAAATAAGGGACTTGATTTTACTAAATAATGACAATTCGGATCAATTTATTTTATTGTTTGAGTAATTTTGTTTATCAATTTCTATAAAATTCAAAATTATTTTGATTAAAAACAAAGACCCGTTTGCAGCGTTAAGATTTCCTGAGTTCTTATCATTAATTTCAGGTAATTTAGTAATAACGGCTGCGCTTTTAATTCAAGAAGTTTTGTTGGGTTATGAGCTTTATAAAATCACAAAAAATCCACTTATTTTAGGTTTAATTGGCTTGGCCGAAGCTTTACCTTATATTTCACTAGCATTATTTGGCGGCCATTTTGCAGATAAAATGGACAAAAAAAAGATAATGAAGTGGAGTTTAACTGTAATTATTTTTTGTTCCATTGTTTTAGTTTATGTTTTCAAAATTAGAACCGATATTACTGAAAATCAACTTCTCCTATTAGTATTTGGCTTTATTTGTATAATTGGTTTTGCCAAAGGGTTTTATAATCCTGCCGCCTCTTCCTTAAAAGCTTTTTTGACACCCCGTGAAGTTTATAGCAATGCAGCTAGTTGGGGTAGCACTTTTTGGCAAGTTGGGGCTGTTTTAGGACCGGGTATTGCTGGGTTTTTATATGCTCAAATTGGCTTGGTTTCAACCTTGAATTTTGTAGTATTTTTATTGATACTCAATTTTTTTATTATCTCAACTATCACTAAAAAGGGGTTGATTTCTGAACAAACCAGCGATAAAAATATATGGCAAAGTATTCGTGAAGGTTTTGACTTTGTCTTCAATAGTAAAATACTATTTTATTCAATATCATTAGATTTAGTGGCTGTATTATTTGGTGGTGTCGTGGCAATTTTACCAGTTTTCGCTGAAGATATCCTCAAAGTTGGTCCTCAAGGGCTTGGTATTTTACGTGCAGCACCTTCATTAGGGGCTATTTTAACCATATTTGCCACAACTATTATTTCACCAACCGATAAAGCTTGGCGTAATATGATTATCGCTGTAACTGGTTTCGGCTTGGCTACTTTGGTTTTTGCAATTTCTACAAATTTTATACTATCAGTTGTAATGTTGTTTTTCACGGGTGCTTTTGATAGCATTTCGGTAGTAATTCGGCAAACAATTTTGCAAGTGGTACCACCAGAGCATATGCGTGGAAGGGTGGTATCTGTAAATAGTATTTTTGTAACTTCATCCAACGAAATTGGCGCTTTCGAATCGGGTTTGGCAGCAAGCTTGTTCGGGACTGTCCCTTCCGTATTATTGGGTGGCGGCTTTACTATTATTATTATTATTATTGTATTTTTAAAGTCTAAAGAATTGATGAATCTCAAATTATAATTTATTTAAAATCAAATAGTTACTCATGAAGAAATATTTTATTATCTCCTTAATTTTACTGACAAATGTCAAAATATTCAGTCAGTCAAAAATACTAGTTACTGACTTAACTAAAATAGCACAAGCCACCAACTTGCAAACTTCATTGGACAGAAAGTCTGCTGTATTTTCAGTAAAAAATATAGAATTAAATGCTGAAAATAAACTTGAATACGACTACCGCTCTCATTTATGGTTTACTGACTTAACTACTACAAAACAATTGACTTTTGGGAGTGAAAATGAGGCGACTTTTAATTGGGCACCAGATGGAAAACAAATTGCCTTTTTAAGAAATGTAAAAGCAAAATCACAAATATTTTTGTTAAATCTCAGCGGTGGTGAAGCCATGCAACTGACTGATTTCAAGCATAATATAAATAGTGTAAGTTATTCGCCTGATGGCAAGCATTTGCTTTTTAGTAGCGCTGTTAAAATGTCAGAAATTTTAAGTGATAGTCTCATAAATCCTCTAAGAAAGCTGCCATTTTGGGATTTTGAGAAGCCAGGTTTTGTAAAAAATGCTAACTTATTAATCAATAAATCGAAGGAAAACCCAGACGGAAGTTTAGAGGAGATTAGAGCTTATCTGGCTAAAAATGAGGCGGATAAAAAAGCAAAAATTATCAATAGGCTTGATTTTCAGGGGGAGTCTACTACTGAGCCCGAGCTAAGTTTCAATCAATATTTTATAGTAGATGTAGCTACTGGTAAAAATGTTGTGGCAATTGGAGCACCTTTTGTAAGCTTGCAAAATGTGGAGTGGTCTGTTTCAGGCGCTGGTTTATATTATGGACGTGAGCTTAACTTAAATGAACATCCGGATCGTGAGCAAGATTCTGGTATTTACTATTATGATTTAAAATCAAAAACAGAAAAGGTAATAATTGAAAAGAAAGGAATGCAATATTTTGGGTTTTCGCTTTCGAACGAAGGTAATTTTTTAGCTTTAAAATACAACCCAAGTCAAGGTGTGAATTTTGGTAAATTGGGGATATTAAACCTTGCAAACAATAAACTTAATGAGATAGATTTTGACCGCAACGCAGGCTCTTTAAAATGGGCTGATGATAATATGAAATTATATTTTACTGCACAGTCAAATGGTGGGCAGCCATTGTATTGTTATGAATTAAATAAAAATAGGATTACACAATTATCTGATTACGAATCAGGTATTCTTGAATTTGATATCACTAATAAAGGTTTTATTTATTCAAAAACTTGTATTGAAAACCCAAACGAATTATTTGTTTCTGATTTTTCGTTTAAAATTAGTAACCAAATTTCGCAAATGAATGATTGGGTAAAAACCAGAAAGTTAAGTAAGCCAATAAAAAATAGTTTTTTAAATGAAAAAGGCCTTCAAATTGAATATTGGGTCGTAAAACCAATAGACTTTAATGCTAGTAAGAAATATCCCTTACTATTAAATATGCATGGTGGGCCCACTGCCATGTGGGGCCCTGGCGAATCGAGCATGTGGCATGAGTTCCAATACATGGCCTCTCAAGGCTATGGCATTGTTTATGCAAACCCTAGAGGCTCAGGTGGTTACGGGCTTAAATTTCAACAAGCAAATATTCAAGATTGGGGTACTGGGCCGGCCTCAGATGTCTTAAAAGCTTGTAGTTTGGCGTCTGCCGAGAGCTGGGTTGACACCAGTAAATTAGTAATTACCGGTGGTTCCTATGCTGGTTATTTAACAGCATGGATAGTCGGGCATGACCATCGTTTTAAAGCCGCATTTTCACAAAGAGGAGTTTATCATTTAACTACTTTTATGGGTGAAGGTAATGCCTGGCGCCTTACACCTAACTATTTCGGTTTGCCTTGGAAGCCAGCTGATTTTGATATTATAAAACGAGAAAGCCCATATTCTTATGTTGAAAATATAAGAACGCCGCTACTCATAAAACATGGTGAAAATGACCTTCGTACAGGTGTAATTCAAAGCGAAATGCTCTATAAATCAATGAAATATCTGGGAAAAGAAGTCGAATATGTGCGTATGCCAGGTGCAACTCATGAGCTTTCTCGAACAGGCAATGTGCGCCAAAGAATCGATAGAATGTTAAGAATAGATGAGTTTTTTGAAAGATATATCGGCGATAAAAAATGAGGATTTTATTAACCCATTGATTCGAAATAAAACTATCGACTCACAACCATTTTCAAACTTTTTTGCTCGCCATTACTTGCCATAATATTGTATGCATAAATACCTGGTGGCAAATTACTTGCATTAAAAGGCACTGAATAAGTGCCGGCAATATGCATCTCGTCTTTCAAAATGGCTACTTCACGACCAACTAAATCAATTATCTTAATTTTAATTCCTTGATTTAGTGTTGTAAAATAGTTGAAATTGGTTGTTTCAGAAGCAGGGTTTGGATAATTTTGAGAAATATCGATAGTTTTTGAGCCTCCCGTAATTGTTTCTGATGTTTTGAAAATTGGTAATTTCGAGAAACTTTTGAAAAGAATTTCTTTTGAAAGAGCCGAATCGGTTCTGAAGTGATCTTGCAAAATTGAAGTATATATTTGCCTATAGTCAAATTCATATTTAAAGTCACCGCTTGAATCTAAAATAGAAAGATTTGGATTAGAGCCTATTATGCCTCCCCTTACTGAGTTTCCGATTACAAAAAGTGGGGCAGCTGTACCATGATCAGTACCCGAAGTGCCGTTTTCTTTAAGTCTACGACCAAATTCTGAGATGGTAACGAGGGTAACTTTATCAGCGAGGCCAAGGGTTTCAAGGTCTTTTTGGAAAATTGATACCGCCTCCGAAACTTGTTTTAATAAATTGGTATGCGCTGTCAACTGATTAGCATGGGTATCAAAACCATTCAAAGTGGTTAAATAAACAGGTGTGTTGAGCCCACCTGAAATCAATTTGGCAACAATTGAAAGCTGTCTGCCTAGGTTAGTATTGGGATAAGTCTGGCTGTTTTTACCTAAGTCGGCTTTATTTTTTATTTCTTCTGAATATTGAATTGAAGTAGCTGCTATTTGCCTTAAAAATTTCAATTCTTCGCCCGCAACAGTGTTAGGAGGAGGATCATTGTCAACTTTTGAGCCAGACACTAATTGATAAAAAAGGTTTGGATCCTCAAAAACTGTACCCAATGAGCCAAATTTACCTTGGAGTAACATTGATTCAACTGAGCCCAATTGTATGGCCATAGGATCAGATGGCAAAGTTGCTGGGTAGGATGGGTTTTGACTTTCCAAATACCTTCCAATCCAGCCATCAAAAACTTGTTGTTTAGAATCTGATGCCGAAAGCCAAATATCGGTCGACCTAAAGTGGGACCTATCCGGCAGTTCATAACCTACGTTTTGTATTATTGAAAGCTTACCAGCATCATATAAATTTTTTATGCCAACCATTGAAGGGTGCATGCCCAATGTATTATTTAGTTTTAATGTGGCTTCTTTTTTTATGTTTACGGTAGCTCTAGCTGAGTAATATTTTGGATCTTCAATTGGAATTATGGTATTTAGGCCATCGTTTCCACCCTGTAGCTGCAAAATTACCAGTATTTTACCATCAGTTTCTTCAATGTTTACCTTAAAATGATTTGCCGGCATAGCTCTTAGCTGAATGCCGCCCATTGATAGTATTGTGCCACCCGAAAGCAAGCCCATTTGCCTTAAAAATTCATGTCTTTTCATGAGGTACAATTTTTTTGTATTTGATAATTAGCCCAATTGATATTCAGGTAATCGCATCATAGCTTTAAATAATTTTTGAAGGCGCAACTCGGCCATAGGCACATAAGTAGAGTAATTTTCAGCTACAGTACCTTCCAAGAGGGTGTCAAGAAGTATTTTTTTCTTGATTATGCTTAATGGAAGCTGAAAGAAAATGGCTGTAATTTCATCGATAAATTTCACCGCATTTTCAGAATTTTGAAAAGTACGAGCATAGTCAATAGCATTCAATTTGAAAGCTATTTTGGCACCATTTATTTTTTTGCCATTTACTATTGAATCTGAAAAGCCACTGCGGTAAGCAAAAGTGGTTGAGCTAATCCAGTCTCTTTGGCCTGGCCAGCCAGCCACATTGGGTGGCTCAAAAAGTTGTTGTTGGAGTATTTTGCTTTGGTCGTAAATATAAGCATAGTCAGAATTGTTTACATCGTCATATTTTATTGCCAGATTTTTAAAGTCTAATACTTTTAGGCTGCCAATCATTAGCTCACTTGGAGATTTGATTTTTGAACCAATTACATTTATATTGTAAAATTCGTCGGATTTGAATAAAAAAGAAAGTAAAGGTTTTAGGTTGAAATCATTGTCTTTCAATACTTTAGCCATTTTTTTTACAAATTCTTCGTCGATTTGATTGCTTACAAATTCTTTATAAATTTTTCTGCAAATAAAAGGGGCACATGAGGCTTGTTCAAATAATAGATCAATTGTTTGGTCGTAAGTGAAGTTACCTGTCTTTCCTAAAATTGTTTTGTTTTCTGTCGAAACTCGATTAGCATCAAACTTGGCTTCAAGTCCAATTACTTGCCAACCAGCAAATGTTTTGGCCGCTTCTTTTATATCGTTTTCAGTATAATTTCCAACGCCTAATGTAAACAATTCCATTACTTCTCTTGCATAGTTTTCATTTGGAACTGCATTTTTACTTCTGCTACCACGTCCATTCAGGTAAATAAGCATGGCAGGATTAATAGTGATTTCTTTGGTAAGTTGGCGGAAGTTGCCAAAGGCGTATTTTCTAAAAAGTACCTGTTGATCATACATATGCTGTGGGTAGCTCACTACAGAACGTTGACTTGTGAAGTGGTTGTGTAAAAAAAGTACCATTTTTTCACGAACAGAAAGCTTTTCTTTGAGCATGAGTTCAAACCACCAATAGTTCAAACCTCTATATCTTTGTCCATCAATAGTTCCATTATCAGGAACTGGTGTTTCTGAAACCCAAATACCAGGCGGTGAAGGAATGGGGTTTTCTTTTAAAAGCTCCTTATCAACAAAATCATCAACACTTTTGTACAGCAAGGCAGTATTTAAATCGCTTTGCTTGAACCCAAAAAGGGCTCTCGATAATAAGTGTTTTGCATTGACGACATTCCAAATAGGCATAATCGATTTTTTTTCTTTGATTGAAATTACAACAAAAGGTTTAACAATATTTCAAAAAAAATAAATAGTTATGGCGAAATTAGTAAATGGATATAAATGTGAATTTTAAATAAAAAAACCTGACAAAGCTAATTGTCAGGCATTGAGTAAAATTTTTATTTAGAAGGTAATCTTTTTCTTACTCCAATAAGTGGCTAGTACCGAACCAGAAATATTCATGACAGGTCCGAATAATGCCGCTGCAAGACCAACAGTAGCTATTTTTCCCATTTTTGCCGCTATTCCGGATGCTAGGCCACCATTTTGCATACCTACTTCAAAGGCAATTGTGCGACAGTCCTGTTCAGGTAATTTGAATAATTTAGCACTTTGGTAGCCCAAAAAGTAACCTAGTAAATTGTGAATTAATGTGCTGATAAACAGTAATCCGCCAATTTCAATTATACTTTTACGACCAGCCGCTGTGATTACACAAATGATTACCACAATGCCAGCCATTGAAAGTTTAGGAAGGATATTGTCAATTATTTCTTTATAATTTCTGAAAAGTTTATTCACTATTAAACCTAACACTATTGGTAAAAAGACCATTTTTGCTACATCAATTATCATAGCGACTAAGTCAATTTCAATGAAATTTCCAGCCAGATATTTCATTAAAACTGGTGTTAAAAACGGAGCTAGTAAAGTCGATATTGAGGTAACTGTTACCGAAAGCGCCACATTGGCTTTGGCTATAAATGCCATTACATTGGAGGCTAAACCAGATGGGGAGCAGCCAATTAATATGACTCCTGCGCCAATTTCTCCAGCAAAACCAAAGGCTCGAGCCAATGAAAATCCTATTATTGGCATGATAATAAAATGAAATACTACACCAACAAAAACTGCTTTTGGCGATTTTAAAACCAAAGCAAAGTCGTTGAGGCTCATGGTAGTACCCATGCCAAACATGATTACCTGTATAAGCGGCACAATTAGGCCTTTTAGCTCAAAATTACCTATTTTTAAAAAATATTGTGGAAAAGCAAGGGCTAAACCAGCCGAGAAAAAAATGAGAATTGTAAAAGCAAAACGGTTGATGAATGATTTCATAAAATAAAATTTAGGTAGAGTTTTAAATAAATGCTATGCATAATAGATATCTAATTTACATCAAAATCCAATAAATTTTGTATTGCTTTATCGGCTTTTTCAAATTCAAAT
>JANMZR010000206.1:0-4253 GCA_031383555.1 Cytophagaceae bacterium
TTGATATTTTTTTCATGATTTTATTTTTTAGATTAACTAAATACTCTTAAATTCTGCTAAAATATACTGACAATATTGATCCAGAGGCTGGATTTTCGTCTCAAATCAATTATGCAGGGATTGAAGGTAATGGCTTACCAATGACTAGAACTTATGGTTTGAATTTAAATATCAAACTGAAATAGATTTAAGCAGAATTTAAGAGTATTTAGTTAATCTAAAAAATAAAATCATGAAAAAAATATCAAAATATATAATATTCTCATTGGCATTAGTTTGCTTTAATTGTACAGATGATTTTGAAGCAATTAATACTAATCCAAATGCAACAAGTGCAGCTGTTTTTAATCCTAATTTTTTGTTGTCAACTGCTCAAGCGAATTATTCACAAACGGGTTATTCGCAACTGTTGTTCCAAAGTATGTGGTCACAAGTATTGGCTTCAACGTTTTCATATTATGGTAATGGCGATAAATATGTACCTTCAGGTAGCTTTGTAGCATACCAAAGTAATGTTCTCAACGAAGGGTATAATGCTGCCACTAAGGTATACGAAATGCAGAACTTGGTCAAAGAAAGGCCAGAATGGTCAAATTTGACCCATATTGGTACAATTATGAAGGTGCTTATTTTATCTAGAATTAGTGATGTATATGGCGACGTGCCTTATTCTGAGGCGCTTAAAGCTAAAGAGGGTTTACTTTCCCCAAAATATGACACGCAACAAGCTATTTATACTAGCTCACTTACTGAGTTGGAAGGAGCTATTAAGGGCTTAGATGCAGCCAAGTTAAAACCAACTGCTGATTTATTTTACGGTGGAGATATTGCAAAATGGAAAAAATTTGGCAATTCATTAATGCTTCGCTTGGCTATGCGTTTGGTAAAAGTAGATGCAGCTAATGCAAAAGCTTGGGCAGAAAAAGCAGCAGCTGGTGGCACTTTCGAATCAGTTGCTGATAATGCTAAAGTGCAGATGGACAATGGCTCTGGCAACGGAAACAACACAACAGGGGCACTTAGAGTACCTGATGATTACCGTGAAGTTCGATGGAGCAAAACTTTTGTTGATTATTTGAAAGCAACGAAAGATCCACGTATTGCTGCAATTGCTGAAATATCAAAGCCTGGCTATAACAACAATACCAACCAAGATTTGGCAGGTGATAATTCATTGGGGATTCAAATTGGTTTACCTAACGGCTATGACTTAAATGGTGGAGCAAATGATATTGCGAAACATCCAGATTTTCCCGGTGAATCTACTATAGATGGTGATAAGCCTGCACGTGCAGGTAAATACTCACGCCCACGCACCTCCGTTTTTTTAGATAGAAGTGGAGCTAACTTTATACTTACTTATGCCGAAACTCAGTTGCTTTTAGCTGAAGCTAAAGTCCGTGGTTTTAATGTGGCTAAATCGGCATCGGAATATTATGCGAACGGAGTATCAGGAGCTATTGCGACATTGGCGCAGTTTAATGGAACTACAAGTGGTGATGCTTCTATTAAGGAAGCAATTGCGGCTTCAGCAGCTTTCACAGCGGCTAATCCATTGGATGTAAGTTCAACTGAAAAGTCGTTGCAACAAATCAATGAGCAGTTTTGGGTAGCTACAGGTACTTCATTCAACTTTATTGAGAACTGGACTAACTGGCGCCGTTCTGGCTATCCTGTGCTGAAAGCAGTGTCTTTCCCTGGTGGGTTTTCAAATGGTACAATACCTCGCCGAGTTATGTATGGAGCAGGTGAGCCGGCAATTAATCCAGAAAACTATGCAGCAGCAGTTGCAAAACTTGCTGGAGGTGATTTGTTTACAGGACGTGTTTGGTGGGATAAATAGTAATTAAAAATGATTAATAAATAGTTCATAAAAACGCCACAAGTTTGTGTGGCGTTTTTTTTTAGTTATTTTTATGAGTAAAATGAAAAAACATATTTTAAAAACTTTATGAGACTTATCGTCATTTATTTATTCATAGTAATATTACTTTCTTGCAAAAAGACTTCCAACAATTCAATTTTTGAAAAATTAGACCCATCCCAAACTAATATCAATTTTGTGAATCAGCTCTCTGAAAATGAGCAATATAATGTGCTTAATTACGAATATTTTTATAATGGGGGCGGTGTGGCCTCAGCAGATTTTAACAATGACGGCTTGGTTGATTTGTTTTTCACTGGAAATCAAGTACCTAATAAATTGTATCTGAATAAAGGTAACCTTGTTTTTGAAGACATCACTGAAAAGGCTTTTCCATCAGAAAAAAAAGCCAAAAATTGGCATACAGGAGTTACTGTAGTGGATATAAATAATGACGGTTGGCAAGATTTGTATGTTTCAGTTTCAGCCAATCTCGAGCATCCAGAATTGAGAAAAAATAAGCTTTTTATCAACAACAAGAACCTCACATTTACTGATAAAGCCGCAGAGTATGGTTTAGATTTAGAAACTTATTCCACACAATCGGCTTTTTTTGATTACGATAAAGATGGTGATTTGGATGCCTACATTTTGAACCATAATGTTAAAGATTTTAAAAGATTTGATGTTGAAGCAGTCCATTTTATGCGTGATTCATTGGCGGGCCATAGGTTGATGCAAAATATAGCCCCTCCCGCCGATACGTCGGACCGCCTCAAAGGGGGAACTTACCAACCCAAATATGTGGATGTAAGCATAAAAGCAGGCATAAAAGGAAACCCCATTGGCTTTGGATTGGGATTGCATATTGCCGATTTGAACAATGATAATTGGCCAGATATTTATGTTTCAAATGACTATTTGGAGGAAGATTACTTATATATTAACAATCAAAAAGGAGGCTTTATTGATGAAATAAAAAATAGAACCAACCATATCTCCTACTTTTCAATGGGTAATGAGGTGGCCGATTTGAACAATGACTTATTGCCTGATATTATAACTTCTGACATGTTACCAGAAGACAATAAACGGCAAAAATTGCTTTTTGGACCTGATAAATATGAAGCCTACCTCTCTATGTTAAAAGGTGGTATTCACCCTTCTTTTATGCGCAATATGTTGCAATTAAACAACGGAAACGGCACTTTTTCGGAAATAGGTCAGCTGGCTGGTATTTCCAATACCGATTGGACTTGGAGTGTGTTAGCTGGCGATTTTGACAATGATGGGTACAAGGATTTATTTATGAGTAATGGTTATTTGCGTGATTATTCTGACATGGACTTTCAGAAATATTATGCCGATGCATCAATACAAAAAGGTGTAAAAGTGACGGATATGATTGAAAAAATGCCATCTACAAAAACGCCCAATTATATTTTTAGAAATAAAGGGGATTTGACCTTTGAAAACAAACAAAATGATTGGGGCTTTGATGAGCCTATCATTTCAAATGGAGCTGTTTCGGTTGATTTAGATAATGATGGCGACTTGGA
The DNA here is from genome assembly GCA_031383555.1 of Cytophagaceae bacterium. Lineage (GTDB taxonomy): Bacteria > Bacteroidota > Bacteroidia > Cytophagales > Spirosomataceae > JANMZR01. Next base: position 3,424 of record JANMZR010000206.1, read on the forward strand.
AATTGTGACCAATAATTTGAACGAACCAGCCTCGCTTTACAAAAATTTATCAACAGAAAGTGGGAAAACTAATTTTCTTATCGTCAAATTACCTGAGACCGATAAATACGGAACGAAGGTCTTCTTTTATTCAAACAAAAACACTCAATATCTTGAGTTTACACCCACGCACGGTTACCAAAGCAGCAACATGACCGACCTCCATTTCGGGCTAGGCAATGCTAAAATAATTGATAGTTTAGTAGTAATTTGGCCAGACGGAGGAAAACAAAAATTAGAAAATATAAAGGCAAATCAAGTTTTAAAAATTGTAAAACAAGCAGAAAAACAAACTCAAATTCAAAAACAAAAAGCACCATTATTTACCTTACAACCATTTCAATTTGAGCACAAACAAATGCCTTTAAATGACTTCGCTCGGCAGCTACTTTTACCTCAAATGTACTCTTATTTAGGCCCAAAAATAGCTAAAGCAGATATAAATAATGATGGATTATTAGACTTTTATACTGGTGGTGGAAAAGGCCAATCGGGTCAATTATTTTTGCAAACCAAAGCTGGAAATTTTATCCCAAAAGCAACCCTTGTTTTTGACAATGATGGTATTTGTACCGACACCGATGCGGTATTTTTTGACTTGGAAGGTGATGGCGACCAAGATTTGTTTGTAATCTCGGGAGGTTATGAATATCTGGAACATGATTTGGCATTACAAAATAGAATATATCTGAACGATGGTAAAGGAAATTTTGCCAAATCATATGATGCATTCGATGACCAACCTTTTGCCGATAATGTGGTGAAAACCATAGATTTTGATAATGATGGTG
>JANMZR010000220.1:0-8844 GCA_031383555.1 Cytophagaceae bacterium
GAATTGGTAAGGTGGGCGGTGGGGCCTGTGCCTACTGTAAATACATTAGAAGTATATTGGCAAGTTCCATCAAATACTGATACATAATAATCGCCAACTGATGAAACTGTATAGCTAGAACCTGTAGCACCATAAATGGGAGCTTGTTGACTATAGAATTGATCATGATAGCGAGCTTTATACCATTGATAAGTAAGGTTATTACCAGAAAAACTAGCATTTAAAACTGCACTTGTATTTGTACCGCATAAAACAGAATTTTGTGAACTTATTACAGGTGGATTAGTATAAGAGGAAACCAGAGTTGGATTAGTAGTTACATCATACCCTGTATTTGAATTCATGATTTGGACTGAATAATTACCTGTAGCATTCGGTGAGTAAATTCTACTTTTTGCATTAGGAATTAATATATTATCCTTAAACCATTGAAAAGTATAACCTGATCCATATGGAAAGGCATATAAACTTCCGATGTTACAATCTGACATTAAATTAACTATATTAGCAACTGGCAAGGAACATGCTCCATTATTTGCAGTAACTTCAATTAAATAACTACTTACTATATTTAGAATATAAATATTTGAGCCAGATACATTTACCTTATAAAAGCCAGGTGCTACTGTACTTGGAATTTGTAATTGAAAAGGATTAGCACTAAAATTGATACTTGTACCACTTATAAACCCGCCTGATTGATTTGTAAGATAACCACTAAAAACAGTATTGGCTGGGAAATTCCCAGATTTGGTATAAGGGATTTCCAAAGAACTGCCTGCGCATACCGTAAGGTTTGAAGGCGTATCTAAAGTAAGTACTGGTGTTCCAACATTTACAATTACTTGTCCAGAAGTATTCAAATTAACTTCGCAATTATTGTAATTTAAGTTAATTAGGCTATAGGAAGTTGAAAATGAAGGTGTGACCGTAATATTAAATGGTGAAGAATTGGCAATATATTTAATGAATTTACCTCCACCATTCAACCATAGCTCAACAGGCCCAGCACCATTATAAGTAACTTTCAAATTAGTGGATTCTCCTGGGTTTAGGTTTACTGGGTTGTTGTTGTCGGATGAATTGGTTAGTGTGGCTGTTCGGGCTGTGGGGATATTATAAGTGGCTGATTGATACTGACAAAACCCATCCGACACTTTAACAACATAATTTGCATTTGGAATTGAAGCAACTAAAGTGGGATTTGTTGCACCATTGATAATTGTTTGTCCATAACTAGTATACCATTGGTATTTATAAATTGAACCATTTAAGTTAGTTGATAATGTGGCAGAAGTATTATTGTTACAAATGATATTTGATGAAGATATTATTGGTGCAAAACCATTCATTGTAACAGCCATTTGAGCTGAAGTTTGATTATAACTAGTATTTGTATTAATAATTATAACACTATAATTACCCGGTTGTTGAGCATAATAGCTACTAAAAGTTGCCGAAGGTATATTAACTCCATCCTTTTTCCATTGAAAAGTATATCCTGATGTATTTGGATATGCTGATAGTTGACTACCACTGCCAGCACAAAAAACAGATGGTCCTAATATAAATGGGCTTGGTGCTGGGCAAGTTGCCACATTTTCAATTACATTTATTATAAAGCTACTTGTAATCGTATTTATATATGGCGAAGTGCTAGCTAAATTTAGCCTATAAGTACCCACAGGTAAAGTTGTTGGTATTGAAAATACTATTTTTGTTGGATCTGAAATACCCCCAATATATCCATTTGGATTTACAAAGCCGCCTGTTGAGGTAGTCAAGTAGGCATTGATATTCCTACCATTCATTAAAAAAGTACCGGGTGAAATATTTGTAAAATTTGGGAAATTTGTACTTAAGTATGGAACTTCAAAAGTACTTCCTTTACATACTGTAATATCAGTTTGATTTGATGTAAATGCCAATGTAGGATATGGTTCAACATCTACTCTCACAGACCCTATCATTGTCCCTGTCCCGCAATTATTGCTAAATCCACTTACATTATAATATCTTGAATAATATGGTTTGATAATTACTTCGTATGGGCTAGTATTAGGTGAATGAAGTTCTGAATAAGTACCATTAGATAAAAAAAATGACCAAGGCCCAATACCAGTAAAACTAAATTTTAACGTAGTAGTTTCATTTTCTGAACTTAAATTTATTGGATTATTATTGCCATTTATATTCGTCATTACTAATTTTGGTACGTTGGTAACTTGAAAAGCTGGCGACAACACACCATCAATTTTAATTTTATAAAAGCCAATATTGCTTGCCTCATATAAATTTGAGTTAGCTAATTGTATATCTGTATAGGTTCCAAACTCAGTACTACTAAAGGACCATTGAAAAGTAATACCTATTCCTAAAGTAGTTAGATTTGCCTTAGAATTTATGCCACAAATAACAGAATTTAAACATGAAATAGTTGGTGGACAACGGGTTACATTTAACCTATTTGATTCAATATTATTGACTTTTACTTTATAAAAACCAACAGAGCTAGCTATATAAGTGTTCTGTGTTGCACCAATTATATCTGTATATGTTCCAAATTCAGTATTGGAAAAAATCCATTGAAAAGTGCCAATAGCATTTGTTGTAAGTGTTGATGTAGTAATTGAATTACATAGGACTAAATTATTACTTGTAATTAGAGGAGGGCAATCATACAATACATAAAGTGATTTTGATAAGCAAGTTCCATCCCAAATTTCTATGCTATAGGTACCTGGAGTATTAACAGTTATACTTGAACCAGTTTCATTTTCGAGCATTTTTTTTGTAAATGTGTTTCCACTATTAAATGCACTACCATTTATATGTTCTTCCTTGAACCAATAATTTTGATAAGAATTACTTGTATAGTTTGAAGAAATTGTAACTGGAGAAGTGCAAGTATTAATAGCAGTTGAGCTTAAAAAAGGCAAGTTTTTGCCTTCAACAATTACAGTTTTAATTGGTGAGATTAATACCTCTCCAGTCGTAGTTAATTTGATTTTTAAAAAATAATTGCCCGACACTGAGGGTGAAAAACTAGAAGTTGTACTCAAAACAGCTGATGAATTTTGATTAAACCAATGATAACTGTATCCTGAACCTTGCGGATATGCAGTTAAAAAAATACTACAGCCTTTTGATGCTCCACTAATAAAAGCTTCTTTTGTGACGTTACTACATCCAATATTTGTTAAATTTATATTATTTGTTTGTATGGTTTGTCCGAATGAATAAGGTACTGAATGAGAAACTATGAAAAGAGATGAATCAGAATAACTATAATTTCTGCTTTCTCCGCATAAGAATTTAAAAGTATTATTTGAAATCTCAATTGGCGTAAACCATCCATCAATTCCATACCTAGTTGCACTGGTAATTATATTTTCTTGAATTCCCCAAGCACCATTTAAAATTACTGGAACTTCTACAATTGTGCCATAGCAAGCTTTATAAGTTGTGGATTTGTCTAATATTAATGTAGGCTGCGGATTTACTTTTATAGCCCCAGGAATTTGTGCAAATGGACACCCCAATCCATTCTTATCCATTAATCCGACTGAAGTGTATGCCGTATTTTTTTCTGGAGAAACACTAATACTAAAATTAGCAGAATTAGTAAAATAAGGTTTTCCTTTAAAATTAAAGTACCAAGGGGCTTCACCTGATAAATTTACTTCAAAAGTAATTGCACTGCCAATTGTGATTTCGGTACTTGAAGGGAAAATAGAAGCTGTTGCCCCATTTCTTACATATACAGGCTGGGTAAATGAAATGAATGTTCCATCACTTATTCCAACCCTATAATAACCCACATTTGTTGCATTGTAAATTGCTGAAGTTCCATTTAAAATTACATTGGCAAAAGGGCCGGTTTCGGTTAAAGAAGTTTGCCATTGAAAGGTATAACTTACATTATTTGGAAAAGCAAACAAATTAACACTTGGGGCAATATTATTTGTATTTGGGCAAAGAATATAACTTCCTGAGTTAATATAAGGATTAATTACCTCTGTCACTGCAAAACTCGTCCCATTCCCACTAATAATTCCTTTCTCATCCTCATCTTTTTTGATAAGTTTTTCTTCACAATATCCAACATAAACCTCATTACTCACACTTACAAATCCCCCAGCCCTAACCTCAACTTTATAATTCCCTGCCTCTTGTACTGGCAATTTATTATCAGGGCTGGTGCCTAAATAGCCACCATTTTTATACCAAACATAGGTAAGGGTATCGCTATTGGGCTGGGCTTCCAATTCGATGGAATTACCATTGCAAAGTTGGTAGGGTACTGCTTGGTTATTTACCTGAATATGCGCTGCAAATTGTGCTAAAGGCATTTCGGTAATTCCAATAATCAATAATAGTAGGAGTAGTAGCTTTTTCATGTTTTGGATTATTTGGGTTTTGTTCGCAGAAAAATGAGTGGGTTAAAAAACAAACTGTTTAATTCAATTAAAAAGACATTTTTCATTTTATATTAAAAAACTAACGCTTCTGTCAATATTTTAAAGTGAATCAAAATTAAGTCAACTAACGTTCCCATAAAATACTGTCTAGATAGTATATTTCAGGGTTTTGTCTACTGTCTAGACAGTAGTTTTTGGTGTTTATTGGTCTGAACTTTGATTATTGTTATTTTTTTGAATACTATGATTTTGGAAATAAATAAAAATTCGAAACCATTTTAATCTTTTTAATCATTTGAAAAACCATAGTTCAGATAAATTTTCATTATCCCAAAATTGATACATTTTTGACTCCAATCTCATGGGAAAAAGACGGTATTGTTAAGGGTGTTTTTCCCCTATTTTCCTATAACACATTTAAAACTTTACAAAAGAAATAGTAAAGAGAAGCTTAGGTTCAACACTAGAAAAGGAGGATTTTATGTATATTTTTTTTCAAGAAAGGAAGCGATTTTTGACAGAAACGGTGGCTGTTGCAATAACGCATTTGGTTATATACCTTAGCATTTAAAACAATAAAAAAGCATTAAATTTACACTACAGAATAATTTTATTTATTGAAATATTTAAACAATCGATTTTTATTTATGAAAAATTACCCATTAACCTCACCAAAATTATTTGTACTTATTTTATTTCTATTCAATTTTTCAAAGGTTCAAAGTCAAAACCGAAATGATATCAATAGTAGGGATATTCTTTACCTTACTTCAGGGGGAAAGTTAAACCCGCTTCAGGCCATTATGGACATAAGGCATTATACTATTGCCTTAGACGTAGATATGGCAAAACAATCCATCTCAGGCTTTACAGAAGTAAGCCTAAATCTTAGTCAAAAAACGGAGACTATTTTGCTTGATTTGATCCATTTATATAAAGTAACCAATGTTAAAGTGAATGGCAAACCAGCCTTATTTAACCAAAATGACGACAAAATTTTTATCACTTCCACCACTGGCTTTGACATTGGCAATCAATTAGTGAAAATTGAATATAATGGCATACCACCTGTAGCCATAAAACCCCCATGGGATGGTGGTTTTACTTGGGTGAAAGATGTGGCTGGCAACGATTGGATGTCCATAAATATTCAAGGCGAGGGAGGTAAAATGTATTTTCCCTGTAAAGACCATCCGAGTGATGAACCTAACGAAGGGGTGGATATGAAAATAACAATTCCATCCAATTTAGTGGTGGCTGGGCCGGGTTTATTAATGAATGTGAGCACCAAAAAGAACAAGTCAACTTACTATTGGAAAACAAATTATACGATTAGCAATTACTGTATTTTATTCAATATTGGGAAATATAAAGTTGTAAAAGATAGCTATACCACCATTGCGGGTAATAAAGTGCTCATTGAATATTATGTATTGGAGGCAGATACTTCCCAAGCCAAAAAGGTGATTGAAATGAAAAAGCGGGATTCAAAAATATTGGAAAAGTACTTTGGCGAATACCCTTGGGCAAAAGAAAAAATCGGAATTGCAGAAGTGCCCAATTCGGGCATGGAGCACCAAACCATGATTACTTTCGACAACAAATTCATCTATAAAACGATCAATGGTCAGGAATATTCTGACAACCTTTTTCATGAATATGCTCACGAATGGTGGGCCAATAAAGTTACCAATAAAGATTGGGCTCATATGTGGATACAGGAAGGAATAGCCACCTATGCAGAAGCATTGGCTATGTTAGAAATAGGCGGAGAGACTGCCTATAACACCATTATTGATGGACATAGAAGAGGCGTTAAAAATAGAAAAGCGATGGTTTTAGGGGAAGAAATAACCGAAGAAGAGGTGTATTCAGGCGGTGATATTTATGGAAAAGGGTCTTTTTTTATGCATAGTTTACGGTATTTAATTGGCGATGATATCTTTTTCCCAACTTTAAAAAAATTGGCGACCGATCCAAAATACACCTATGATAATGTTGTAACTACTGATGACGTAGAAAACCTGTTTAGTGCTGCATCTGGGGAAAACCTAAAGCCTTTTTTCGATTTCTATTTGAGAACAACCCAGGTAGTAGATGTGAAGGTAAAAGAAATCGGCTTTCAAAAATACCAAATAAAGATTAATAATTTCTTTATGCCATTGCCATTGGATATTATTTCGAATGGTAAAATGGAGAAAATAATCATTCCCGCCGAAGGTATAATAGTAAATAGCTCTTTTGCCCCACAAATTGATTCTAAAGGCTTTTATCTTAAAAAAATTACTATAGAATAATGCTGAACTTAAAGACCTACATTTTAACAATTAGTCTATTTTTATTGTCTTTAATTGTTTTGGCTGATGATTATCCTGTCAATAAAAATATAGACATAAAACATTATGCATTTGAACTTAGCTTTTCCGATGTTTCTAATGAAATTTTTGGCAAAGCAAAAATTAAAATTTTGTTTAAAAATGCAGGCGTTCAAAATTTCCGATTGGATTTTATTAACAAAACTATTGAGAGACAAGGCAAAGGAATGCAGATTGATTCCATAAAAGTGGGTAATGTGCCAGTTCTTTTTACGCATCAAACTGACGACCTAATTATCAATTTGCCAAGTCCTTCGGTAGCCAATTCTGAATTAGTATTTAGCATAAAATACCATGGAATACCATTAGAAGGACTAATAATAGGGCCAACAAGTTTAGGCGATAGAAGTTTTTTTAGTGAAAACTGGCCCAATAAAACCCGCCATTGGTTACCTACTTTAGACCACCCTTCCGATAAAGCCACTTCCGAATTTATAGTGAAAGCACCTGCACATTACAAAGTTATATCCAATGGATTATTGATGGAAGAGTCAGATTTGGGTAATAATATCAGGCTGACCCATTGGCGACAATCGGTGCCAGTGTCATGCTGGTTATTTGTGTTGGGTGCAGCCGATTTTGCTGTAAAATATATGGATAGGTTTGAAGGCAAATCGATAGAGTCCTGGGTTTATGCTAAAAATAGAGAGGCTGGCTTCTATGATTTTGATGAACCCACCAAAAAAGTATTGGCGTTTTACAGTACGTATGTTGGGCCATTTGCTTATGAAAAATTAGCCAATATTCAATCTGTAAATTCAGGTGGGGGCATGGAAACGTCATCGGCAAAAGAGAAGACCGGATAAGAAATGTAATAATTCATGAAATAGCCCATCAATGGTTTGGCAATGCTGTTACAGAATCCACTTGGGACGATGCCTGGCTTAGCGAGGGATTTGCCACCTATTTCACTATGCTTTTTATTGAAAATGAATACGGAAAAGCTGCCTACGCAAAGGAAATTGCAAAAGCTAAGGAGTCGGTTTTTAAAATGGCGGTAAAATTGCCTGATTTCAGTATAGTAAGCCCAAGATCAGCCGAAAAGGAAGATGTTACATCAGGTTTAACTTACCAAAAAGGGGCTTGGATACTACATATGCTTAGAGATTTGGTCGGTGAAACCAATTTCAAAAAAGGAATCCAAGCCTATTACACCAAATTTTTCAACGCCAATGCCACCACTGATGAATTTATTATTGCCATGGAAAAAGCCTCAGGAAAGGATTTGAAAGCATTTTTCAAACAATGGTTGTATCAGCCCATTAACCCCTCAATTAATGGTACTTGGAATTATGATGCTACTAATAAAAAATTAACTATTCAATTGTCGCAAACACAACATGGGAATTTCCTTTTTAATTTACCAGTCGAAATTGGCTATTATTCGAAAGGAAGTACCAAGCCAACACTATTAAAAATGAATTTAAACACCAAGCACCAAACAAAAGCCTTTAAAATTGGTGCCGCTCCCGATAAAGTTGATCTAGATCCAAGGAATGTTTTGTTGAGTGAGAGTGTATTTGTTAGGAAATTGGATTGATGGTGGGTGTGGTTTTTCACTAAATCTTATGCTTCAATTAATTCAAAAAAGTTTTTGTATAATTTGAATTTTTGGGCCTGAATTTTTGCTGGAAAATCAGGCAACCTATTTATTAGCTTTTTTATAAAAATTTATTAAAGAAACCCATACAAAAAAGAAAGTTCATATTACCTTTATCACTAATTATGAGCTAGTTAACAATGAATATAGCCGTGAAATCTTAGACTCCAGCCTGACTATTGAAAGTTTTTTAGGCTAATATTTGTATTAAAATAGATGCAACAATAATTTAAAAAATATGGAAATTAAGCCAATAAAATCAGAAACAGATTACAACCAAGCGCTTGAAAGACTTGAGTTAATTTTCGATGCCAAAAAAGAAACATTAGAAGGCGACGAATTGGAAATATTAAGTATTTTAATAGATAATTACGAAAATGAAAATTACCCAATTGGCTTCCCCGACCCTACTGAAGCCATAAAATTTCGCATGGAACAGATGGCGCTC
>JANMZR010000237.1:0-6049 GCA_031383555.1 Cytophagaceae bacterium
AAATATTTCAGGTTTACAGGCTGGCACTTTGTATAATTATAGGGTAAAATCTAATTGTACAGGAAGCTCAAGCACTTATACAACTGCCAATTTTACTACTTCAACTGCACCATCAACTTGCCCAGGTGTGCTTGATAATGGTGCAAATAATACAATAGCTGGAGCGGCAACAATAAATTTAAATACCAACATTTATGGTTTAATTACACCAAAAAATGACATTGATCATTACAAATTTATAATTGGTACAGCGGGTACAATTTCTATAAATTTAACCAACCTACCGGCCAATTATAATCTAGCATTGTTAAGTGCTACTGGTGCCCAAATTGCAATTTCACAAAATAATGGAACAGCTAGCGAAACTATAAATGCAACTGTAGCAATTGGTACTTATTATGCAAAAGTACTTCCTAAAGGAAATGCGAGCAATGCAACTAATTGTTATACTTTAAGAGTAAATACGGGCACAGCTGCACGAATAAGTGGTGAAAACTCAGAAAAAGAAAATAGAAATGAAATTGCACAAGAGGAGATAAAAATATTCCCAAATCCTGCCAAAAACTTAATAAATGTTGAAATCTTGAGTTTTGAAAAAAGTGCAACTATTTCAATATTTGACTTATCTGGAAAAAGTATTTCGAAGAAAATTACTTATTCAAAATTGACCGAATTGAATGTTGAAAACCTTAAAAATGGTGTTTACATTTTAAATATCAATCAGAATGGGGTAATGAAAAACAAAAAATTCGTAAAGGAATAATAGTAAAATACAGAATTTGAAATGCTCAATATTTAAAAATTATTTTAACTATTGAGCATTTTTTTAATCTCCAAATCTTAATAGTGAAATTTATTTTATTATTTAAAAAGTAGAAATTGGTAAACTTTTCAATATAACTTTACTAAAATAAAAACTAACCTTTTATTTGCAAATGCTTTGGTGTAAGCCAAACAGGTTTTGTGATATTTACGACTGATTTAAGGTCGTTTAGAATGGTATAAAGCCCAAAATAAGTGCGGTTTACATAAAGGCCATGCTGTGAACCTCGGGCTGCATTGGCTGACCTTAATTCTGGCATTTTGGCTACTTTTTCAAGAAAATCATAAATTTCATCCACATAACCGTTTTGTCCAAAATCAAAGACATGGGTATCAAATGGCCTGCCCAATAACTGAATCATTTTTTTGAATAAATCTGTAAAAAAAACTTGCTGTTTGGGGGAATCTTCTTTTAAAATAAACTCCAAAGTCCAAAATATTCTTTTTATTTCAGCATCATTATTTAGTGTGTCAGGGTTAATTAAAGCAAAATAATTATCATAATAATCATCAGGAATCACTTTTATACAACCAAAGTCAATAATACCTAGGCGGCCGTCGGCAGTCATTAGAAAATTACCCGGATGCGGGTCGGCATGAACTTGGCGCAAGGTATGCATCTGATAATCATAAAAATCCCATAACGCTTGCCCGATTTTATTGCGTATTTCCTGACTTGGATTGGTGTCTAAAAACTCTTTCAAATGCAAGCCTTCAATCCAATCCATGGTTAAAATACGGTTAGACGAATATTCTGGGTAATATTTCGGAAAAAACAAATCTGGAATATGCGCACATGCTTTTGTAATTTCAATAGATCGTTTAAGCTCCAAATCGTAGTCCGACTCTTCAATCAATTTGTATTCTACCTCGCTAAAATATCTATCAATATCAGCATCATTTAGGTTTAAAAGTTGTACAGCAAGCGGCCTTGCCATTTTCAAGTCGGAGCTGATACTTTCGGCTATACCAGGGTATTGAATTTTTACCGCTAGTTTTTTGCCATCCTTTTCAGCCAAATGCACTTGCCCAATGGAGGCTGCATTTTGAGCGTTTAGGTCAAATTTATCAAAAATATCTAGTGGCGATTTATTGAAATATTTTTTAAAGGTTTTTATCACCAAAGGAGCTGAAAGCGGTGGCGCTGAATATTGTGCCATGGCAAACTTATCGGTATAGGCACGAGGCAATATACTTTTATCCATGCTCATCATTTGGGCAACTTTGAGCGCACTTCCTTTCAAATTGCTCAATGTTTCATATACATCGGCGGCATTGGAAGTGTGCAAATCTTCCTTTGTGAGAGATGAGTCAAAAATTCGCTTACTGTAATGCTTTATATAATTGGTGCCTACTTTCACACCTGCCTTAGCAAATTGTGTTGCCCGTGCTACTTTTGAAGTAGGTATACTTTCCTGTGATTTCATTATAATTTATAAATAACTGATTGGCAATAGTTTAAAAGCAAATTTCTATTTCCTATTATTGAAAATAAACTTACCCAAATCCAAAAGTGAATCTAGTGGTGACCTTGCCAATAAATCAAAAACAGTATTTACTGACTTTTCAATTAGGGTATCCGATTTTTCAAAGGATTTACTTGAATCAAAAACCCAAAATTCAAGAATATACATTGTTTTTGCCCAAAAAATATCAGGATATCGCTCCATAATTTGTGGTATTGCCCGCTGTTCGACCTCTCTAGTTTCACGTGCTTCCATTAATAATTCATTGGCAAAATCATAAAAAACATGCTTAAATTCGGTGAATTCATCATTTTTATGTAAATAGAGCGGACGCTTAATTTGGTCAAAATTTCTCAAAATAAAGCTTCGATTGGCTTTCAATATTTCTAACCAAGTATAATAAAACGAAAGTAGTTTTTCCCTTACCGAATAGTTATCATAAACTTCCTCAGATTTAGCTTGCACCAATGCATCGGTAAAAAACCCTTTCCAAACTTGTTGCTCAATAGCTGAAAATGAAGTGAATTCTTCATAAAAATCTGCTTCAGAAATTTTCATTTTTTTACAAAATTCAAAAATCGAATTGGGTTTATAACCATTTTCAAGTAAGTGAGATATATAGGCTTTAACAATTTTATCCTTTAAAGAAATTTCTCCTAATTTATTTTTCATTTTTTTAATCTTTAATTAATATTTTTGCCTCTATTAATTTTCTAAGCGAAAATTTCTAGAACATTTTTTCAAATAAAACTGAGGTTGTATTGTACAATTTTAACACCGATTTCGGCAAGTTTGTTTCTTTTATACCCAATAAATCGGCATACTTTTCACCTAATAAAAATCGAGATTGCTCTACCAGTAGATTTCCAGTAAACTCGCTTGGAGCAAAACCTTTTATGACATTAAACAATGAAGCAGTAAGCGACTCACCTTCTGATGATTTTTTAAATTGCCGCTTAGCGATTAACCTATCAATTTTAGCTGATTCCAGATAATTGTTAGGTAATAAATCCTGTTTAATTCCTAATAAATATCCAATTACATTCCAAGTTTCCAAGTAGGCTTTTTCATTAACAACATCTGTTTTAAAGCCCAATTTTTCAAGACCACGCATTACAACCAATGAAAAAGCGAGGTTAGTTCCCACCATATCTTCCTGATTAATTGGGTGACCCCAAGCCAAATCCCAACGCCCACTGTTTAAGGTGAAATATCTAATAATAGCATGTAAGAGTCTTATTTTAAAGCAAATAACAAATATTTCTTTTTCTTGCCACGTATCGTAAGTCATTACTAGCTTCAAAAAACTACCTGTCTCTTTAAGCCTGTTGAAAGTATCATTTTTTATTCTTTCTGAAAAATGCAAAACTTTGGCTCCATCAGCCCCTAAATAGCAATAGGGCAAAGCATATAAAGCTAACACTAAGCCAATATTTTGTTGATTTTTTCTGTAAAAATCTGTGGCTCTTATTATCTGTTTTTTGTTGTAAAAAACTGGAAATTTTGAATTTTCAGCAAGAAAATCTTGCATAATTTGTGGCTTGTCCGAAAGATTAAACGATTGATAATCAGTAAGAAATTTCATTAATTCTTTTAAATAGGCAACCCCTTCAGCTTGAACTAAATTGGCAACCAAATTATCAACAGGTTCATCGCCATAAGTTCGGTAATTTGTAAGTAGTTTATTATCAACCATATTTTTAAAAATCTTAGCGCTAAGCCAAAAAACTACCTAAAAGATTAAACTTTTAAGGTTGACATACCGCCATCTACATTGAAAATTTGGCCTGTAATCCAACTTGCTTTTTCAGATAGTAAAAATTCAGCCATGGAAGCAATATCATCTACCTCACCAATTCGTTTCATTGGATGGCGCAAAGCGTTGGCCTCTTTTTTCAAATCGGAGTTTAATAATCCTGCCGCCAAAGGCGTATTAGTTAATGAAGGGGCAATACAATTTACTCTAATTTTGGGCGCAAATTCAGCAGCCAATGCCTTTGTAAGGCCTTCGATGGCACCTTTTGATGCCGAAACCTGACTATGAAAACTTAATCCGCTTTGAACTGCCACTGTTGAAAACAATAAGATAGAAGCTAATTCAGATTTTTTTAACCTCGCCATATTAGCCTGAATAACCTTAATGGCTCCCAATACTTGAAGCTCATAATCGGCAGCAAAATCAGTTGGCTTTAAGCGCTCAAAAGGTTTTAAATTAATACTTCCGGGACAATAAACGATACCATCTAACACTTCTGGCAAAAAATCGAAGTTAAGTTGCTCGTCCAATACATTAATTGAATGAAATTGAATCCCTCGTTCAGAAATATTTTGCGAATTTTTATTATAAGTACCAAAAACCTGATGGCCTTCATTTGACAATAGCTGAGCTGTTTTTAAACCTATTCCGGAGGAGGCACCAATAATTAGGAAGTTTTTCATTTTTACAAAAGTTATGTTATCTATTTTGATTAACAACAATTTATCAGAAATGTTTCTTGTAATTAATTATGGTTGATTTTGCAGTTTCTAAATTTAAAAGATAAGCGTAAATCTAATTTTATAATTAACAACTCTATTTTAAAAAAAAGACAACAAAGGCTTCTTAATGTTAAAAAGATAACTATTTTTATGAAAAAAAATCAAAATGAAAAATTTCCTCTATCTACTTTTAATTTTTGTAAACAATGCGCTTTTTGCACAAGTACGCATGGGTATTGCAGGTATGACACACGACCATGTAAATGCCATTCTCAACAGCCCAAAACATGAAGGGATGCTATTGGTTGGCTTTGCAGAACCCAATAAAGAGCTGGCAATGAGAAAGTTAAAAAAAGCCAAGCTACCCGAAAGCCTTTGGTTTGCAACTTTAGATGAATTGATAGAAAAAACTAAACCTGAGGCAATATGCGATTTTAGAAGCACTTTCGAGCATCTGGAAACAGTTGAAAAATGTGCTCCGAAAGGCATTCATGTGATGGTGGAAAAACCTTTGGCAGTAAATATGATCCATGCCAAAAAAATGGAAACTCTGGCCAAAAAACACAATATTCAGCTTATAACCAATTATGAAACTACCTGGTATGGAAGCCATCACCAAGCATTCGATATGATTCATAATCAAGGTTTTATGGGGGAAATTAGAAAAGTAGTAATAATGGATGGCCATAGTGGCCCAAAAGAAATCGGCTGCACGCCCGAGTTTTTAGCGTGGCTTACTGATCCAATTTTGAACGGAGGTGGCGCCATTATGGATTTTGGCTGCTATGGCGCTGATATTATGACTTGGTTAATGAAAGGCGAGCGTCCGATTTCGGTATCTGCAACTACAAAAACCAATAAACCAGAAGTATACCCTAAAGTGGACGATGAAGCAACAATCGTAGTTCAATACCCAAAGGCTCAAGGCATATTTCAAGGCTCATGGAACTGGCCTTTTGACAGAAAAGATACCGAAATTTATGGGCAAAAAGGTTATATTTTAGCCAACAGATTCCCAACTATTCGGGTAAGATCGGGCGGGCGAAATGCAGAACCTGAAAAATCCATTGACGTGAAACCCTTGCAATCACCTCTAAATGATGCTTTTAGCTATTTTGCAAATGTAGTAACTGGTAATATAAATCCTGAAAAAGACTTGGGCTCTCTAAAAATAAATATGGTGGCTATGGAAATACTGGATGCTGCTGTGAAGTCTAGCAAAACAGGGAAGGTGGTATATTTGAAATGAAACTATGTTTTTTTTTAATTTTATAAAAACAAAA
>JANMZR010000310.1:0-4569 GCA_031383555.1 Cytophagaceae bacterium
TTTTGTTTAATGATTATAGATTTTAAATTTTTTTTTTAGACGAAATTGCAAATTCTAGAAGTAAATGTGCAATTAGGTAAGAAAATGTTAAAAACTAAAATAAAAACAGAAACCTCAATTTTAAAATGATCTTTCCAAAAAGTATTTTTCTGTTTCAAAATAAATATAAAAACTATTCTTTAATTTTAAAAAAAAACTAAATTGAAACAACTTCCAAAACCCTCACCAGCGCTTCCTCAAAATCCTGTATTAAATCATCAATAGCCTCTAATCCAACAGCAATACGTACTAAGCCATCAGATATACCAACCTCAGCACGGTCTTTAGTAGAAAGTTTCGAATGTGTGGTGCTGGCTGGGTGTGTAATGATGGTACGGGTATCGCCCAAATTGGGTGAAATGGAAGCGATTTTTAAATACTTACTCATTTCATTAACCGCCTGAAAGCCGCCTTTTACATCAATAGTTACAATCGCACCACCCATTTTCATTTGTTTTTTTGCCAAATCATATTGTGGATGGCTTGGTAAAAATGGATAATTCACTTTTGAAATCGCTGGATTTTGCTCTAGTTTTTGAGCCAATTTCAAAGCATTTTCACAATGTTTTTCCACTCGTAATTGCAAGGTTTCTAAACTTTTACTCAATATCCAAGCATTAAAAGGACTCATGGACGGGCCCGTATGGCGAGCGAAAAAACGTATTTCGGCTATTAGGTCGGCCTTACCACAAACAACACCTCCCAACACTCTGCCTTGGCCATCGATATATTTTGTAGCTGAGTGTATTACTAAATCCGCTCCCAAATCGGAGGGGTTTGAAACTATTGGTGTGGCAAAACAATTATCAACCGCCAAAATAACATTGTATTGAATTTTTAATTTGTTTAATGCTTCAATATCAGTAATTTCTAGACCCGGGTTAGTCGGACTTTCACAAAAAAGCATTTTGGTATTTGGTCGAATTGATTCCTGCCATTGCGCAATATTATGGCCATCCACATAAGTGCAATGAATATCCCATTTGGGTAAAATCTTCGATAAAATCTGAATAGCTGAGCCGAAAAGCGCTTTTGAGGCTACAATATGGTCGCCTGATTTTAACAATCCACCAAAAACACCGAAAATTGCCGCCATACCAGAAGCAAAAGCTAATGAATCTTCTGTGTTTTCCAGCATGCTCATTTTAGCAGTGAACTCATCCACATTGGGGTTTTGATATCGGCTGTATAAATTGCCCGGTATTTCTTCAGCAAACATGGCCCGGCCCATTTCAGCATCTTCAAATGTATAGCTTGATGTTAAATACAATGGGACAGAATGCTCCCGATTGGCCGATTGCTTGGCTTGAATTCTTATTGCTTTTGTTTGTTTTTGCATTATAAATGCCCCTAAACCCACATAGGGGGCGTTCGCTTTAAATAAATTAATTAATTTTTAAAAATAATTACGAAATTAACCATTCAATTTTGAAAAGTTTAAATTTTGATGAAATTTGCATGATAATTCTTTAAATTTATGAATGGAACAAATAACTTGGAATGATTTTGAAAAGGTAGATTTACGAGTTGGCACAATATTAGAGGTTGCTGATTTTCAAAATGCTAGAAAACCTGCCTATCAATTGAAAATTGATTTTGGGTCAGAAATTGGAATTAAAAAATCGTCAGCACAAGTTACTAAACATTATTCGCAACAGGAACTCATTGGTAAGCAAGTAGTTGCTGTGGTGAATTTTCCCATAAAGCAAATTGGAAATTTCTTTTCAGAAGTATTGGTTACAGGTTTTGCTGATGAAAATGGTGACATCATTTTGACATCAGTTGACAAATTGGCACTAAATGGTGCTAAATTATGTTAAAAAGTTAGTATCAAATTATTTTTTCATTTACTTTTGTACCAAATGAAAAGCACAAAGTCTCGTATTTTATTGGTTTTTTTAGCAAACTTAATCTTATTAAATAGTTTTGGATTCGGCTTGGTTGAGCATTCATGCAGTATGCGTGGAAAAAAGAGTTATTCATTTATTACACAAGAATCATGTAAAGGTTGTGATAAACAGCATAATAAACATACAGGCAAAACAGTTATAAATAAAACTAAATGCTGTGATGACAAGGAAATTGAACAGGAAGACATTTCAAAATCTATTGTTAATGTCGGCGCTAAAGTGGTTAAGTCAACATCGGAATTTATAGCAAATTCTATTGTTTGGGTTGTCCAAAACGCATTTATCGCAATTTTTAATATTTTAGGTTACCACCCCACTGGTGATGATTCAAATTCCTTTTCAGGTAAAAGTTTACTTATTTTTATATGCCTATTCAGGCTATAGGACTCAATTCCATTTATTTGTTTGTTATTCAAACCTTGCGTAAAAAGCAAGGTGAATCTTATAACGGTAAGGTTATTTCTGTTTTTTCAGGAAGTAATATTTGCATCAATAATAATCTGTAGAATGTCTTTAATTTGATTCAATTTAAATTTATATTGAATTTTTTAGGGAAAATTAATTAATAAAAAACATAAAAATGAAATCGAAAAAATTGAATTTAATATTTATAATTACCTTATTTTCAGTAGCTGACATTTTTGCACAAATCAAAAATGCAAAAACAGAATCTGTGAAAATATATGGAAACTGTGAAATGTGTGAAAGCACAATCGAAAAAGCAGGAAATAGCAAAAAAACTAGTCTAGTTGATTGGGACAAAACCACGAAATTGGCCTCAATTACCTATGATAGTAAAAAAACAAATCGGGATGAAATACTAAAAAAAATTGCTTTAAATGGCTATGATAGTGATATTTACCTTGCACCAGATAATGCCTACAATGGACTTATGGATTGCTGTAAATATGAGAGAACTGCTAAAATTGCCATAAAAGTCGATCTCCCTGAGGGGTCAATTTTGGTAAATGAAAAACAAAATGGTAGTAAAGACGAACATGCTGGCCACACCATGCCAATGGAAAAGAAAGCCGACGAACATGCTGGACACACCATGACAATGGAAAATAAAGCCCAGGAACCGGCTAGCCACACTATGCCAATACAAACAAAGAAAGATGCGGATCAAATGCAAGCCGTTTTTAATAGCTATTTTGAAGTGAAAGATGCCTTAGTATCAACCAATGCAAGTGCTGCTGCAGCAAAAGGTGCTGATTTAGTAAGCTCTCTAAAAGCCATCAAAATGAATGAGCTAGCAATGGATGTGCACATGGTATGGATGAAAGTAATGAAAGAACTAGAATCCGAAGCCCAGAAAATAGCAAGCAGTAAAAAAATAGAAGATCAACGTAAGGCTTTAATTACAGTTACAAAAAACATCTATGCTTTAATGAAAGTGGCTAAAACTGAAACACCAACTTATTATCAGTTTTGCCCAATGGCAAATGGAGGCAAAGGTGCCAATTGGTTAAGCAAAGAAAATGAAGTTAAGAATCCATATTACGGTTCAATGATGATGAGTTGCGGCAGTACGGTGGAGACGATTAAATAAATTTCATGAAAAAAAGTGTTTTTCAACGAAAGCTCCGAAAAACCCATCGCTGGTTTGGGGTAATTTTAGGCATTCAGTTTTTGTTTTGGACTGTGGGCGGGTTGTATTTCAGTTGGTCCAATATGGACGAAGTGCATGGCGATCTTCAAAAAGCACATATGCATCCCTTGACTGCGGATTTAGCTTTAGCAAACCCATCATCTATTATTGAAAAAATAAAACATAAGGATACCGTCAATTTTATTCTTGATATAAGACTGGTTCAAATTTTCAATAAGCCAGTTTATCAGATATTTTATGCCCAACAGCATGACAGAGGCAAAAAAGTACAGCTGGCAAATGCCGAAACTGGCGAGCTTAGAGCGGCATTAACAGAAAATGAAGCTATCAAAGTAGCTAAAGCTGCATTTTCAGATACTGCCAAAGTAAAACAGGTGGAATACTTAACCAATACCAATGGACATCATGAGTATCGTGAACAACCTTTACCTGCTTATGCTGTGACATTTGAGCATCCTTCAAGCACAACAGTCTACGTTTCTAGCCAGCAGGGAACAGTTCAAAAATTCAGAAATAATAAATGGAGAATATTTGATTTTCTATGGATGATGCACACCATGGACTATCAAACCCGAGATAATCTTTCGAACTGGCTTTTAAGGGCATTTTCAATATTTGGCCTTTTTACCATTCTCACTGGCTTTACCTTATTTTTTGTAAGTAGAAAAAAGAAAACAATAATTAAAACAAAATAAAAATGAAGAAGATTTTAACAATTGCCCTATCTATGGGTTTAACAAGTGTAGTATTTGCTCAGCACGAAAACCACACACCACCAAAAGCCGACTCTAGTAAAACAGCCGCAAAGCCAAAAAGTCCAAAAATGGTAGCAATGGCGATGGTTGGCAACAATCATGTACATATAGACTATGGCTCGCCAAGCGTTAGAGGCAGAGTTATTTGGAATGGCCTGGTAGCCTATGACAAAGTTTGGTCGTCGGGTGCGCATAAAGCCACTTGGATAGAATTTGGTAATGATGTGATGATAGAAGGAAAACATATACCCAA
>JANMZR010000311.1:0-4560 GCA_031383555.1 Cytophagaceae bacterium
TGAAATCAGTGAAATCCATCAATCCTTTTAAATCCGTGATTCAGACTATTTATGTTATTATTACGAAGGGTCATGGCGGAACGATTGAGTGTGAAAGAGTGGTTGGGGAAGGGACTGAGTTTGTGGTGAAACTGCCTATTTAGTAAAAAAAATATTTAATAAAATGACAAATCAAATTAAACTATTCGACCAACAGAAAGTAAGAACACATTGGGATGAGAAAGAAGAGAAATGGTATTTTTCGATAGTAGATGTGGTTGGCATTCTTGCTGAAAGCCTAAACCCAAACAACTATTGGAAGGTATTGAAACATAGGCTCGTAAAAGAGGGGAATCAGTCGGTTACAAACTGTAACCAACTGAAAATGCAATCGTCGGATGGTAAATTTTATAAAACAGATGTGGCTGATACTGAGCAATTACTAAGGCTCATCCAATCTATACCATCACCCAAAGCCGAGCCTTTCAAACAATGGCTGGCAAAAGTAGGCTACGAACGCATGCAAGAAATTGCAGACCCGGCACAGAGCCTAGACCGTGCCAGAGAAAATTGGCAAAAACTAGGCAGAAGTGAGAAATGGATTCAGCAAAGAATGACGGGTCAAGAAACTCGTAATAAACTGACCGATTATTGGAAAGAAAGTGGTGTAGAAAAATCGGATGAATTTGCTTTTTTGACAAACATAATTCACTCAGAATGGACAGGGCTAACAGTTAAAAATCACAAAGAATTGAAAGGGCTTAAAACACAAAACCTGCGTGACCACATGAGCGAGGCAGAATTAATATTCACTGCTCTAGCGGAACTTTCCACTCGACAAATAGCAGAAACCGATGAAGCCAAAGGTCTTAAACAAAACGCAATCGCTGGAAAAAAAGGAGGTAGAATAGCAAAAGATGCAAGACTAGCACTGGAAAGTAAAACTGGTAAAAAAGTAATCACTGACGAAAACTTTCTTCCACCAACGAAAGAGAACAAAAAAATTGATAAATAACCCATGAAAAAATTAATCCTCACCTTCTTTCTCGTACTTATTTTCGGTATTGGCTTTGCCCAAAGCTATGAATGGATTGATAGCTTAAAACATAACTTGGCTGTCGCCAAACAAGACACAAGCAAAATACAAATTATGGTAGCACTTTGCCGCAACTACCGTAATAAAAACCCAGATTCAGCTCAATATTATGGACAGAAAGCCTTGGATTTTTCTCGAAAAATCAATTTCCCATTAGGCGAAGTTGGAGCTTTGCATTATTTAAGCATGACACAGATAAACTTAGGTAATTTACCAAATGCCTTAGAAATAAATTTGACTGCCTTACAAATCGCTGAGAAAAACAACCTGACTGATTTGGCAGGAAGGATTCTCAAAGATATTGGTATTATATATTTAGATGCTAAAGATTACCCGAAAGCCCTAAAATATTTGCAACAGGCAAAGACACTTTTAGTATCAGTACATCAAAATCAATTGTTAACCGATGTAATAAGTAATTTAGGTGGATATCATTTTGAGCATAATCAATTGGATTCAGCAGCATATTATTTCAATTTAGCCTATAACAATATGCTAAAATATAATGTAAGTTGGGCAAAGTCATACACTTTACATGACCTTGGTTCTATACAAGTTAAAAAAGGTAACACTCGTCAGGCTTTAGATTATTTCCAACAGAGCTTAAAAGCAGCATATGACCAAAACGAAATAACTCATATCTCTGAGGAAAGCTATGAAATTGCTAAACTATATCAATCAATCAACCAAGATTCTTGTATTTTTTATGCAAAAAAAGCACTTTCAGCTGCACAACAAGGGAATTTTTATGAAAATTTGATGAATGCCAGTAGTTTTTTGGCTGAAATTTATGAAAAACAAGATGCACAAAAAACCATATATTACAACAAAATAACACTTGCCGCCAAAGATAGTTTGTATAATTTAGGGAAATTGAATGCCTTGAAAAACATAACTGATTTTGATGAACAGGAGCGTAAATATGAAATAGAAACAGCAACAACGGCTTATAAAAATCAAGTCCAATTTTATTTATTTCTCGCTGGTTTTGCGATATTTTCACTAATCGCTTTTATTCTTTACCGTAATAATCTAAAAGAAAAGAAAGCAAAGAAATTACTCCATCAACAAAAAGAAGAAATCCAAACCACGCTATTAACCCTCAAATCCACCCAAGCCCAACTCATCCAATCAGAAAAATTAGCCTCCCTTGGTGAACTCACTGCAGGCATCGCTCACGAAATACAAAACCCCTTAAACTTTGTGAATAACTTTTCGGAAGTATCAACTGAATTGGTTACTGAAATGAAGGAGGAATTGGCAGTTGGCAATCAGCAGTCGGCCAATGAAATTGCTGATGACTTAAAGCAAAATTTGGAGAAAATCACCTTGCATGGCAAGCGGGCAAGCTCCATCGTAAAAGGAATGCTCGAACATTCCAAAGCCAGTTCAGGAGATAAAGAACCAACTGATATCAATACCTTAGCCGATGAATATTTGCGATTGGCTTATCATGGCTTAAGAGCAAAAGATAAAGATTTTAATTCCGATTTTAAAACTGATTTTGATCCTGATTTGCCAAAAATCAACATCATTCCACAAGATATGGGGCGGGTTATATTGAATTTGATCAACAATGCTTTTTGGGCAGTAAAAACTGTTGAAAATCCTTTGGTGGTTGTAAAAACCGAACAAACCGAAAATAAAATAATTATCAAAATAAAAGACAATGGCTCAGGAATTCCAGAAAATATGAAAGTCAAAATCTTTCAGCCCTTTTTCACCACCAAACCCACTGGCCAAGGCACGGGTTTGGGACTTTCATTGGCTTATGATATTGTGACCAAAGGGCATGGGGGGACGTTGGAAGTCAAAAGTGCTGAGGGGGTAGGTTCAGAGTTTATAATTACATTACCTTTTAAAACTATTGAATGATGAAATACGCAATTACCTTTTATCTTGTTTTACAATCATTATTATGCTTTAGCCAAATTGATAAAACAATTGACAGCTTGAAATCAGAATTAGTTTTGTCAAAATCTGATACAAGTCGTGTAAGCAATTTGATTCTTTTAACAAAAACCTATTGGATTTATAAACCAGATTCGGCACTCCACTATGCACAACGTGCGTTGGAATTATCTCGTGAAATTCAATTTCATGCTGGTGAGTCAGATGCGCTTACTAATATGGGTTTAGTCATTCAAACTTTAGGCAATAACCCTAAGGCATTGGAATTATTTATTAAAGCTTTGAGAGTGGCGGAAAAAAACAATATAAAAGGTTTTTCAAAAGCACATGCTTTATACAATATTGGAGAAACCTATTCTCGATTAGGCGATTATCAAAACGGGTCAAACTTTATGAAACTTTCAAAAAATTTGTTTGATTCCATAGAGATTCATTCCATGGTGCAAATGGTTGAACATTCATTGGCAGAATCATTTCTTCGTTCCAATCAATTAGATTCTGCTAATATTTACAATAAAATGGCATATAATGATCTATTACTTCATAATGGAAAAAATGGAGAAGCATTTCCTTACATTTTATTTACATTTGGTAATATTTATTCGAAGAAAGGTTACCCTCAATTAGCACTTAATAATTATTTCGAGTGTATAAAATATGTTTCGAATTATAATGGCTTTTCTTATATTGCGAAACCCTATTTATTTATTGCCCAGATATATCAAAAATTAAATAAACAGGATTCCGCTATATACTTTGCCCATAAATCACTTGAAATGGCAAAGAAGTCAAGCACTTACGATAATATTGAAAATGCCGGTAAATTATTGGCAGAATTGTATCGGACAAATGATTGGAAAAAAGCATCCCAATACTATGAATTAGCACTTGCCGCAAAAGACAGTCTTTATAGTATTGCAGAAAGAAATACATTTAAGAATGTAACGGAAGTTGATGAAAAAGAAAGGCAATATGAAATATCGCAGACTGAAAATCAATATAAACAATATGGATTTATCGCAGGATTGGGGACTATGTTTTTAATCGGTTTTATACTTTATCAAAACAATCGAAAGGAAAAGAAAGCTAAAATCCAACTTCAAGAAAAAAATCAAATTATCGAGCAAACTTTATCCAATCTCAAAGCCACCCAAGCCCAACTCATTCAATCCGAAAAATTAGCTTCTTTGGGCGAACTCACTGCAGGCATTGCACATGAAATACAGAATCCTTTAAATTTTGTCAATAATTTCTCAGAGATTTCATCCGAATTGGTTGGTGAAATGAATCAGGAATTGGACAAAGGGGAGATCAATGAGGCCAAAGAAATTGCCAATGACTTAAAGCAGAACCTCGAAAAAATCAACTTACACGGCAAGCGAGCTAGCAGCATCGTGAAAGGAATGTTGGAACACTCAGGCACAAGTACAAGCAAAAAAGAATTGACTGATATTAATGCTTTGGCTGATGAATACTTACGGCTTTCGTATCATGGTATAAAGGCGAAGGACAATTCGTTTGAATCTGAATATCAGACTGATTTTGATGCAACCCTCCCCAAAATCGAAGTAATC
>JANMZR010000312.1:0-6386 GCA_031383555.1 Cytophagaceae bacterium
GATTACTTCCATAAAGGTCTTGAACTTGCTAAAAAAACCAATAATCTTCGATTTTACGCTTTATATTCTCAATCTTTTGCAGAATTTTTCCAAAAGACTAATCAGCTTGATTCCTGTATTTATTATGCCAAAAAGGGCTTGAAAGCGGCACAATTGATTGATTATACAAAGGGAATTTTGGAAAATAGCAGTCTTTTAGCAGAAATTTATGACACCAAAGATGCAAAAGAGGCACTTCGTTATTACAAATTGGCAAATACAGCCAAAGAAAGTTTGTTTGGTGCTGGAAATATACAAGCAATACAAACCTTGATTGCCCAAGAAGAAGCCCGCCAAAAAGAAATTGAAGATGCAAAATTAGCTTACGATAATCAATTAAAACAATATGGCTTGTTAGCAGGTTTGGCAATACTTCTGCTTGTAGCTTTCTTTCTTTATCGAAATAGCCAAAAGGAAAAGAAAGCAAAGAATTTATTGCAAGAGCAAAAAGATAAAGTAGAAGCCACTCTATCGCAACTCAAATCCACACAAGCCCAACTCATCCAATCCGAAAAACTTGCCAGTTTAGGCGAACTCACCGCAGGCATTGCCCATGAGATTCAGAATCCGTTGAATTTTGTCAATAACTTCTCGGAGGTTTCTTCAGAATTGGTTACTGAAATGAAGGAGGAATTGGCAGTTGGCAATAAGCAAATGGCCAATGAAATTGCAGATGACTTAAAGCAAAATTTGGAGAAAATCACCTTGCATGGCAAACGGGCAAGCTCCATCGTAAAAGGAATGCTCGAACATTCCAAAGCCAGTTCAGGAGAAAAAGAACTGACTGATATCAATGCTTTGGCAGATGAATATTTGCGATTGGCTTATCATGGATTGAGAGCAAAAGATAAAGATTTCAACTCAGACTTCAAAACAGATTTCGACCCCAATCTGCCTAAAATTGCAGTCATTCCTCAGGATACAGGAAGAGTGCTTTTAAATCTAATCAACAATGCATTCTGGGCAGTAAAAACCGTCGAAAAGCCTTTGGTAACAGTAAAAACTGAGCAGACAGTCGATCAAATAATCCTAAAAGTAAGCGACAACGGCACAGGAATGACCGAAGAAATAAAAGCCAAAATCTTTCAACCCTTTTTCACCACCAAACCAACTGGCCAAGGCACAGGTTTGGGGCTTAGTTTGGCGTATGATATTGTGACCAAGGGGCATGATGGTACTTTGGAAGTAGAAAAGAACGAAGGCGAAGGAACAATGTTTATTGTAAAATTACCTATTAAAACTATTTAAAAATGAAAGTATCAGCATTCACCATTTTTCTGGCACTCATAAGCTCTTGTGTCTTTGCACAAGACCGACAAGTAATTGACAGCTTAAAACACGAATTGGCTATTGCCAAAAACGACACTAGCCGTGTAATGATAATGGCGGCCCTATGTGAGAGGTACCGATCCAACAAGCCCGACTCAGCCGTATTTTTTGGAGAAAAAGGAATGGCATTGGCTAAAAAAATAAAATTTCCAAAAGGCATGGTTCGTAATACTACTTATTATGGGTTTGTTATGCGTGATTTAGGAAATTTGCCTAAATCAATGGCTATGCAATTCAAGGCACTCCAAATAGCGAAGGAAAATAATTTGCTAGAAGAAACTGGAACACCATTAAATTTTTTAGGTGGCGATTATAATAATTTAAAAGAATATTCAAAAGCCTTGATATATTACAAACAGGCAAAGAAAATCTATGAAACCTATTTTCCTTCACATGAAAGATTGCCTATTATATTAACTAATATCTCAAAAGCATTTTTTAGTTTGAACCAATTTGATTCTGCCACCTACTACGTAAATCAAGCCTATAATATTTCAATTCAACGTAATATTAGCATTAGTCCTTTGATTTATCAAAATCTTGCCCATATTCAAATTAAATTAGGGAAAAACCAGCTTGCTATTGATTATTTTCATAAAGGGCTTGCTCTTTCTCAAAAAAACAATAGTCATCGAGTAACCGCTTTAATTTCTAATGATTTTGCAAAATTTTTCCAAAAGACCAATCAGCTGGATTCCTGCATTTATTATGCAAAAAAAGGCTTGGCAGACGCACAATTGATTGCTTTTAAACAGGGGATTTTGAATAATAGCAGTCTTTTAGCTGAAATATATGACACCAAAGATACCAAAGAGGCTCTACGTTATTTGAAGATGGCAAATGCCGCCAAAGAAAGTTTGTTTGGAGCAGGAAATATACAAGCAATACAAACCTTGATTGCCCAAGAGGAAGCCCGCCAAAAAGAAATTGAAGATGCAAAATTAGCTTACGAGAATCAATTAAGGCAATATGCCATGTTAGCAGGGTTAGCAATACTTCTACTAGTCGCTTTCTTTCTCTATCGCAACAATCAAAAAGAAAAGAATGCTAAAAATTTACTTCAAGAAAAAAATGAAGAAATTCAATCAACGTTATCAAAACTCAAATCCACCCAAGCCCAACTGATTCAATCTGAAAAACTCGCCTCTTTGGGCGAACTCACCGCAGGTATTGCCCACGAGATTCAAAACCCCTTGAATTTTGTCAATAACTTCTCGGAAGTTTCTGTTGAGATTGCAAATGAGCTAAAAGAAGAAGCACAAAAACCCGAAATAGACAAAGAGCTTATCTTTGATTTAGCAACCGATTTAGCCCAAAACCAAGAAAAAATTAACCTCCATGGCAAACGAGCAAGTAGTATTGTAAAAGGTATGCTCGAACACTCCAAAGCCAGTTCAGGCGAAAAAGAACTGACTGATATCAATGCTTTGGCTGAAGAATACCTCCGCCTTTCCTATCATGGATTAAGAGCAAAGGATAATGATTTTAACAGTGATTTTAGAACGGACTTTGATCCCAATTTGCCACAAGTGAATACAATCCCACAAGACATTGGAAGAGTGCTGTTGAATTTGATTAATAATGCTTTTTGGGCAGTAAAAACTGTTGAAAAACCTTTGGTGGTTGTAAAAACTGAACATACCGAAAATCAAATCATCATCAAAGTAAGCGACTACGGCATTGGCATGACCGACGAAGTAAAAGCCAAAATATTCCAACCCTTTTTCACCACCAAACCCACTGGGCAAGGTACAGGTTTAGGGCTGAGCTTGGCTTATGATATTATTACGAAGGGGCATGGCGGGACAATTGAGGTGGAGAGTGTGGAAGGCGAAGGAACGGATTTTTTTGTGAAATTACCTATTAAAAATAATTTAGTATGAAAACCCTAAGCCTTATTCTCTTTCTCGCACTTATTTGTAGTGGTGGTTTTGCTCAAAAATTAAATCCTATCGACAACTTAAGACAGGCATTGGCTATTGCTAAAAATGATAGCGGCCGGATAGAAATCATTAGGCGTTTGTCTCTTTATTTTGATGGTGTCAGCCAAGATTCTTCTATGTTTTATATGAAGAAAGGGATGGATTTAGCAAAGAAAATTAATTTTCCATATGGTGAAGCAATCATGTCAGAAAAATATGGACACTTTTATTGGATTTCAGGCGATTACCCAAAAGCCTTATCTGTAGCATTTAGAGGGTTAAAAATTGCTGAAGCGATTCGCTCTCCAAGAGCAATACTTTTATGCACCAATATTATAGGTCTAGTTTATAGTGACTTAAAAGATTATGATGTAGCAATTGATTATTTTCAAAAAGCATTGAAAATAAATGCTTCTGTTAAGAACATTACTATGGAGGCTAACCTATATGGAAATCTTCTTCGTACCTATAGAAATGCCAATCAATTGGATTCAGCGTTGGTCTATGCTAAAAAAATAGAAAACGATGAAAAGTTTTTCAAAGCAGGATCAAATACTCTATATACCTATATTGCTGATATACAATTTTATTTTAAAAACTATACAAAAGCTTTTCAAAATATACATAAATCCATTTTAATAAATAAAACTAAAAACGACCATCGTCAATTATCGACAGCCTATTTACAAATAGCGAAGTTTTTCAAAAAACTAAATCAATCCGATTCATGTATTTTTTATGCAAAAAATGCCCTCTTTGAAGCACAATCTGTTGGTAGTATGAAGAACGTTTTAGAGTCAAGCAATATATTGGCAGAGCTTTATGATTCAAAAAGCCTTAAAGAGGCGCTTTATTATAATAAAATTTCAAAGTCAGTAACTGAAGAACTTTATGGCGCCTCCAAAGTATTGGGTCTCCAAAAAATCATTGCTGACGAACAAAAACGCCAACGTGAAATTGAAGAAGAAAGAATAGTAAATCAAAATAGAGTAAAGCAATACGTTTTATTCACAGGCATTGGGGTTTTGCTTCTTATTGCTTTTATACTCTATCGCAACAACCGCCAAAAACACAAAGCCAATGCTGTTTTAGAAAATACCCTCTCAAAACTGAAATCCACCCAAGCTCAACTCATCCAATCCGAAAAACTCGCCAGCCTTGGCGAACTCACCGCAGGCATCGCCCATGAAATTCAAAACCCCTTGAATTTTGTCAATAATTTTTCGGAAGTGTCTGCTGAATTAGTTGAAGAAATGAATCAAGAATTAGACAAAGGTGAAGTCTTAGGAGCAAAAGAAATAGCAAATGATTTAAAACAAAATTTAGAAAAAATTAACCTTCACGGCAAACGGGCAAGCAGTATCGTAAAAGGCATGTTGGAGCATTCAAGAACAAGCTCAGGTGAAAAAGAATTGATCGATATAAATAAATTGGCAGAAGAATATTTACGACTTTCATTTCATGGTTTAAGGGCAAAAGATAGCACTTTTAACTCAGATTTCAGAACAGAATTCGATAAAAACCTCCCCAAAATAGAAGTCATTCCACAAGACATGGGGCGGGTGTTATTGAATTTGATAAACAATGCTTTTTATGCTGTGAAGAATGTCGAAAAACCTTTGGTGACAGTGAAAACTGAGCAAACAGAAAATCAAATTATTATCAAAGTAAGCGACAATGGCACAGGCATGGCCGAGGATGTGAAAGCCAAAATCTTCCAACCCTTTTTCACCACCAAACCTACTGGACAAGGCACAGGTTTGGGGCTTAGTTTGGCGTATGATATTGTGACCAAAGGCCATGGGGGGACTTTGGAAGTTGAATCGACTGAGGGGGTCGGGTCGGAGTTTATTATTAGTTTACCTTTTAAAACCAATGTACAATGAGGATTTTAACATTAACTGTCCTATTCATATGCTCTTGCAGTATTGGTTTTAGCCAAAATCAAACACGCATTGATATTTTAAAGCATCAATTAGACAATGAACGGCAAGATACCAATCGAGTGGCTATTATGCTAAAGTTGTATCAAGCCTTTTCAGATAACTTAAAACTCGATTCAGCTCAGGCTTTTGCAGAAAAAGCATTGGATTTGGCAACTAAGATTCATTACAAAAAAGGGGAATTTGAAGCCTTAATAAAGTTACTGGATCACCATAGAGGGAAAGGAGATTCGCCAAAGGCTTTGTTGTATGGATTTAAAGCAATACGTATGGCTGAAGGGTTAAATGACCATTCAAAAAAAGGAGAAACTCTATCTGAATTTGCACGAATATATATTCTTAATTTACAGGATTATCAAAAAGCGAAAATTTATTTAAAACAATCAATTCAAGAGTTTGAAGCAATTCACGACGTAAAGAGTCTTGCAGATATAGAAGGAATATTATCCACACTTTACCGAAGGAGCAATCAATTCGACTCCATGTTAATCTATCAACAAAAAGCTTATGCAAAATATGAAAGCCTCCATAAATTAGACTCGGCAGAGAATTTCATTATGTTTATGGGGTCCAATCATTTTGCATTGCGTGATTACCCACTTGCTTTATCTCTGTATCAAAAAGCCTTAATCATTAATCAGAAAATGAAAGGACATAGTAATGAGGTTAGGTGTCTTAAAGGTATAGCATCTGTGTATGAGAAAATGAACCGATTGGATTCGACTATTTATTATGAAAAAAAAGCCCTTGAAATTGCTACAACTATTGATTACAAATCGGCTGTTATTAGTACCAATAAACATTTGGCTGACCTATACGAATTACAAGACAAGGACACTGCTTACAAATACTTGAAAATGGCTTGGGATGTAAATGAATCCCTTAATGGTTCTCAAAAATTCATAGCCTTAGAAAGGACTATTTCGGAGGAGCAAGAACGTCAATATCAAGCCAAAGCGGAAAGAATAGCTTCCCAAAATAGAATTAAACAATATCTGTTTTTAGGTGGTTTAAGCATACTTTTATTGATTGCGTTTTTGCTTTACAGCAATAATCGTCAAAAGCAAAAAGCCAATAATCTGTTACATCAGCAAAAACAGGAGATTGATTTCCAAAGAAATAAAGCTGAAAAAGCACTTGCAGAACTCAAATC
>JANMZR010000031.1:0-1666 GCA_031383555.1 Cytophagaceae bacterium
ACTTTCTAAACCAGTAAATATAAATGGATTTATTATTGAAAAAGGGGAAGTAATAATTGTTTCAATTGAAAGTGCAAACCATGATGAGGCAGTTTTTGAAAATTCAATGGAATTAAATATAAACCGAAAACCAAATCCGCATTTGGCATTTGGTTTTGGATTTCACACTTGTTTAGGTGCAAAATTGGCCAGAATACAAGGTCGGATATTGTTTAAAAAATTGGCAAAATCTGGAATCAAATTTCAAATTCAGGATAAAGAGCCTGACTGGCGCAAGAATATTTTAATTGGTGGACTTGCTACTTTACCATTGACTATTAGTAATTTGGAATAATTTTATAGACTTTCTTTTTTTAGTTCTAATAATAATTTATCACTTGTTTGAACAATATTTTGAATATTGAACTAACAATATTTTATGCATTTAATTCAATTGAAAAAATAGTAAATATTGTTACTTTCAAAATAAATTTTACTTCAAAACCAAGTGGTTTAGTATAATTACAGAGTGGCTTGTTTCCCAAATCGACTTTTATCTTTTTTATGGGCATGCATTCTTGCTTAGGAGCTCGGTTGGCACGAATTGAGTTACGGACGTGGCTAAAACTATTTAAGACATTTTTAAAATATTACAAAATTGCTGATGATCAACCACCAGTTTCCAAAAAAACTATGTTTATGAGATGTTTAAAAAGTTTAATTGTTGAAAAGATATAATTGAAATGAATTTCACCTCAATCGAATATCTAGGTTTTCTGCTTTTTATTGTTACTTTATTTTATGGAATAATACCGAAATATAGGCTTAGGCTTTTGGTATTAGCGGGCTATGTATTCTATAGTTTTTTAAGTTGGAAATATTGCTTTTTATTACTGATAATGAGTCTTTTAACTTATTTACTAGGCTTTTGGGTCAGCAAAAATAGAAAAGAAAACTGGGTGATTTCAACAAGTATTTTTCTGATTTTATTACCCTTACTTTTCTTTAAATATTACAATTTTTTTCTAATCGAAATCTTAAGTTCAGGCAATAGTAATTTCATACATAGCTATGCATTTCCTATTGGTATTTCGTTTTTTAGTTTCCAAATGGTTTCCTACTTAGTAGATATCAGACGTGGTTATTTATTGCCAGAACCTAGTTTGGGCAAAGTTTTACTCCATCACGCTTTCTTTCCAGTACTACTATCTGGGCCTATTGAGCGAAGTCGAAAGCTAATGAGCCAATTTGATTTTCAACTAAATTTTGATTACAAAAATGTAAGAAATGGACTTTTTCAAATACTGTGGGGTATTTTTAAGAAAATTGTAATTGCCAATAATTTGGCTTTTTATGTAAATACAATTTATAAAAACATTGAAAAAAGTAATGGTATAGAAGTATATATGGCTATGATATTTTTTGTATTTCAAATTGTTATTGACTTCTCCGCTTATAACGATATTGCAATGGGTTCAGCAAAAGTTTTTGGAATTAAAATCACAAAAAATATACATGATAGGGCTTATGCTTCTACTTCCCGTACTCAATTATGGCAAAGATGGCATGTTTCACTTACGAGCTGGTTGCGAGATTATGTTTTTTTTCCTTTATCAAAATTCAGCAAAAAAACATATTGCAATATAACCAATATGTTTTTTTGCTGAATTTTGATAAAGGAAAAAAA
>JANMZR010000044.1:0-1591 GCA_031383555.1 Cytophagaceae bacterium
TCTTGAAATCGAGCAATAACTTTTTTTATAAACTCCTCATTTACAATTAGTTCTATTTCATTTATTGATCCAATTTCCGTTTGATCTATTTTATAGGTTTGTTCTAATTGATTGGCTTCAAACTTTACTATATATTTTCCATTCCATGAAAATAGTGAAATTTGGCAAACAGGATTTTCAATTCTTTTGATAAAATGCATAAATTGGTTTGTGGTTTGTTGTTTGTGGTTTGTAGCTACATTCTATAAACCACAAACAATAAACTAAAAAAATTATTCTTCAATAATAGTAATTTTTTCAATGGCATCACCTTGTCTAATCGAGTCAATTACATCAATACCTTCCACAACCTTTCCAAAACAAGTATGCACGCCGTCCAAATGAGCGGTATTATTTCTGCTATGGCAGATAAAAAACTGAGAGCCACCCGTATTGCGGCCACGATGCGCCATTGAAAGTACCCCCCTATCATGGCGCTGGTTGCCCCCAGTAAGCTCACAATCAATGGCATAGCCTGGCCCACCTGCACCTGTGCCTGTTGGGTCGCCACCTTGAATCATAAAATCTGAGATAACCCTATGGAACGTCACACCATTATAATAGCCTTTCTTTGAAAGATCGACAAAGTTTTTTACTGCAATTGGTGCATCTTTTTCATAAAATTCAATAAGCATTACCCCTCTATTGGTTTGCATTTCTGCCTTTATCATAATAATTTTTGTTTAATTTTGAACACAAATTTACCATTTTCAGTTGGTATATAAAACAAGCAAAAATGAATTTTAAACTAAATAGCAAATTCTACTTATTAATATTCTCAAATTTATTTTTTCTTTTATCCTGCGAAAAATCAGAAAAAGAAGAGAGTATTGTATTTTTCAAAAAAGCCAATATTAAAGCTGAGAAAGGTGAATACAAAGAAGCTTTAAGGCTTTATAATGAGTCAATTGATAAGTTAAAAAGCTTTGCCGATGCTTATAATAATAGAGGCTTGGTTTATCAAAAAACAAATGATTTTGACAAGGCTATGTATGATTTCAATAAAGCAATTGAACTTGACTCTACCTTTGCAGAAGCCTTTTTTAATCGTTCTGAGCTATTTATATCAACAAATAATTTTACAGCGTCATTGAAAGATTTGGAAAAAACAGCAAAACTTATTCCTGATTCAGCTTTTGTTTATGTAGCACTATCCAATACAAAATATAATTTGCAAGATTTACAAGGAGCCAAGTCAGCTGTTGAAAAAGCTTTAAAAATCAATCCAAATTATGCGAAAGCTTTTGTTAATAGAGGAACAATTCTAGTACAAGAAAATAAATTAGATGAGGCAAAAATTGATTTTGAGAAAGCATTGTATATTGACCCTAGCTTAGACTTCGCTTACAACAACTTGTCTTATATTTATTCCATAAAAAAGGAGTTTAATCGGGCGAATGATTATTCAATTAAAGCATTAAAATTAAGTCCAAATAACCCTTATTATCTTAATAATCAAGGCTTTGCATTATTAGGCTTAAATAAAAATGAAGAAGCTATGAGATTTATAAAAAAATCAATTGAATTAGATTCTAGCAATGCACTTGCCTAT
>JANMZR010000049.1:0-1984 GCA_031383555.1 Cytophagaceae bacterium
TGCTAATCAAATATTAGCTTAATTTTTTATCAAAGTTAAAAAATAAAAACCCCTAAAGTTTAAAATTTTTGGGGTTTTTACTAATTTCTTGATTTTAAATTCTATTCAGGCCTAAACTTAAGCACCCAACCATTCACATCAGCAATTTTACCCAGTTTAATACCATCTATTTCTTTAAATAACCTTTTAGCAATAGATTTATCGTCTGAAACAGCCGGTATTTCATAATCAACTCCTTCATAACCAATTATATAAATAGGTGCAATTACAGCAGCAGTACCTGCACCAAAAGCCTCGGTTAATTTCCCATTTTTTATACTTGAAACAACTTCATTTATTGATAATAATCTTTCTTCAACCTCAATTCCCCAACTTTTTGCAATTGTCAATATTGATTTCCTAGTTACGCCATCCAATATTGTATCACCGGTCGGGGCGGTTACAATTTTACCATCAATTACAAATAAAAGATTCATTGTGCCCGCTTCTTCAACGTACCTATGTTCTGATGCATCAGTCCAAATTATTTGATCATAACCAGCATCATGTGCTAATTTTGTTGGGTACAAAGAACCACCGTAATTACCAGCATTTTTTGAAAATCCAACCCCACCATGCGCCGCACGTATGTATTTCGTTTCAACTCTAACTTTCAAAGGCTTATTATAATAAGCACCAACTGGGCAGGTGAATATAATAAAAGTATAGCCTTTTGATGGTGAAACACCCACAAATTCATCGGTTGAAAACATAAATGGCCTGATATACATTGAACTACCAGTTTCAGTTGGTATCCATTTATGATCTAGTTTAAGTAATGTAATGAGTCCATCCATAAATATTTCTTCAGGAACTTCAGGCATACACATTCTTAAAGCTGACTTGTTTAAACGTGCCAAATTTTCAGTTGGTCTGAATATCGTTATTTCTCCTTCCGAAGTTTTATAAGCTTTCATACCTTCAAAAATAGCCTGACCGTAATGCAAGCTCATCATTGCAGGAGAGTAACTTATTGGTCCAAAGGGTACTATTTTTTGACTGACCCACTCTCCATCCTCATATTCTGCAATGAACATATGGTCAGCAAAAATTCTTCCGAACGGCAGATTTGAAAAATCAACAGTACCTAATTTTGATTCACTAACTTTTTGGATTTCGATGTTAATTGTTTCCGTCATTTTATATTAATTTAGTTTCAAATTTCTACTAATTCAATTCTATTATTTTCAAATTTATTTTTTTGCAATCCATTTTACTTCTTCCACACCTAATTCTTGACTAATTAATCGAGATAAAACGAAAAAATAATCTGAAAGCCTGTTCAGGTATATAATTATATTTTGATCAACTTTTTCTTGAGTTGCCAAGTTTACAACCATTCGCTCACCTCTTCTGCAAACGGTCCTGCAAATATGGCAAATTGAAACTTTTTGATGACCGCCCGGCAATATAAAATTCTTTAATTCAGGTAGTTGACTTGTAATTTTATCAATTTCTTGCTCAATTGTAGTTATTTCTTCAAGTCCTATTTTTGATAAACTACCATCAGTTTTTTCACTTGCCAAATTTGATCCAATCACAAAAAGACAATTTTGTATCTCAAGTAAAAACTGTTTTCTAACAAGCTCATTTTCAGTATCTCTCAGCAATCCAACATAGGCGTTAAGTTCATCAACAGTGCCATAACTTTCTATTTTTAGGTCACTTTTCAATACCCTTTTACCATACAATAATGATGTTTTTCCTAAATCTCCTGTTTTAGTGTAAATTTTCAAGACTCGATGAATTATTTTGTTTTTTCTTGAAATATTACAATATATATAATTATAGTAATACTTTCAATGGTGCAAATGTAATTTTTTCCTAAATAACTTCCCACAAAAAGTGATGATATGCGAATAGATTATGGTGGTTTCTATTGCTTGTTATGCCTGAATCATCTTGAATATTCGCAAAATGATATTGATCAAATCTTGTCCAAGCT
>JANMZR010000112.1:0-10518 GCA_031383555.1 Cytophagaceae bacterium
AATGTTGTTAACTATTAAACTGTTGAAAATACAATAGTTAGATTTTTTTTTAAATTTATTTATTAAAAAGAGTATTCCTAATTTTTTATGGTTTGTTTAATTTTTTTTGTTTATAATTTTTTAGAAAATGCCATTTATCTACATCATAAGAAGCTTATATTCACTTACCATTTACTTATTATTTTTATTTAGACGATTCTCAGGGCTTATAAACAATTGGTTTTCATATATAACTGCTTTATTAACAATTAATTATAGATAATATTTATTGAATTGTAAAATTGTAACCACTTAACTCAAAATTAGCCTTTAATTGTATTATTGTATTAATTAATTGTATATTTTCTGGATTTATGTTTTTTTCCACATTTCCTGCATCCCATTTACCATTTTTGTTTGAATCGCTAATAATTCGTACAAAATATTTCCCCGGAATTACATTTTTGAATAAATACTTTTTTTGATATTTCAATTCTTTTACTAATTCGTATTTATCATTCAGCAACTGAATTATTTCATCTGTTTTTGAATTGGTAATTTCTCCACTAATTGTTCCTGTATCATCAACTTGTAATATTTTATTTTCTTGACGAAATTTTTTCAATGTATCATTTTCAACTGAAATAAAAGTATTTTCTAAAATATTTAATCGCAGTATATTTTTAGCTTTTGTTTTAGGAGTAATTGACAGAATATTATTTTGTTGGTTCCATTGATAGTCTTTTTTTGATAGTATTATTTGTTTAGTGGTGTCATCCAAAAATTGAATATTATCAATATTAAAAGTTTTAATTGGTTTTGAAAAAGTAATTGTAAATATTTGATTGTTTTCAATTACTGAGTTTTGATTTGGTACTAGATTATATTTGAATTCTTCTTTAACGGAATCATTTTTCTTAACTAGTTTTTTAAAAAGAAATTTACTTTTAATTGTACTTTCTACGCCTACAGAATCGAAGGCAATTAACTCATATTTTATGGAGTCTGGAAGTGATAGGGTATTAAAAATTTTTATTTCGCTATCGCTTGATTGCATATAGGGAAGACTGTCAGCTGCAGATAAATAATTTATTTTTACAGATGTTACACCTTTGTTCAATTCAATATTTGCATAGTTTACAGAAGTACGAGTTCTATTTATTTTTAATGGAAGTTTGTCTTGTTTTACTATTTTTAGGTTTATATTCTCAATGTTTTTAATGAGGTTGAGTGTATCGGAAATATATCCTATTTTTTCTGTTAACTCATTGAATACTGTATTGTTGTTATAATCAGCTACAGCGTATATTTTGTATTTGTTTGCCTGAATGTTTTCAATATTAAACCTCCCCAAACTGTCTGTTTTTGTGAAGTAATAGGGTTTTTCTTTTTTGATATTTAATGTATCCGTTAACTTGTACAAGCCAACTAATATATCAAAAGCAGGTTTATTGGTTAATGGCTCAAAGACGGTTCCTGATGCTTTCAATGAATCAATTTGACTTCCCGTACTAAATACTAAGCGAACATTTTTAGCTTCGTTATTTTCTGTAATATCTTTAAAAGTACTTCGAAAATTAAAATTATACGTGGTGTTCGGCTTAAAAGGTTTTTCAAAAGTAAGCCGGACACCTGTTGGCCTTACCTTACTCGAATAGTTTCCTTCTATGGCTGGAGTTATAATTAAATTTTGATTTATGTTTTCAACTTTTACATATTCGTCAAAGTAAATTTCTATTGTTTTTCCTTCAAAATTGAGGGTTTGATTTTTTGGAGACGCAGCTAATATTTTAGGATGAATAATATCTTTTTTTCCACCTAGCGGGGGCACTTTTTGTGCACAAGAAATTATTAATAGCAAAATGAAAATATGATTTGAAACAAAGAGAAACGGCTTTGTGGCTCTGAAAAAAAAGGAATTATTTTGTTTTAGAAAATTCAAAATGTGAGTTTTTATTTTAAAGGATATTTACTTTATTATCTTCCCAGATGAACCATTAAAACGGAAATGTCTGAAGGATTTACCCCGGAAATTCTTGATGCTTGGCCAATTGTTTGGGGTTTTATTTTCTTTAATTTTTCTCTTCCTTCAAATGAAATGGCAGTTAGTTTGGAATAATCAAAATCAGGGTTTATTTGAAGTTGTTCTAGTTTCGAAACACGTTCTACAAGGAGCCTTTCTTTTTCAATATAACTTTCATATTTGATATGAATTTCTATTTGTTCTATAACATCGGCAGAAATCCCTTGGCAAGCTTCATCAAATTCCTTACACGACTTTCTCGCTTCATTTAAACCAAAATCGGGTCTTTTCAAAAGGTTAACTATTGGCATTTTTTCTCTAATTTCTGACAGCCCAATCTGAGATAAATAATCATTAATTTCTTGAGGACTTACCTTTATATTGTGAATTTTGATAGATAGTTCATTAATTATAGTTTGTTTACTTAAAAATTCTTCATAGCGCAATTGTGTTGCCAAATTAAGTTTATATCCTTTTTCAGTTAACCTGGCGTCAGCGTTATCTTGTCGCAACAAAGTACGGTACTCAGCCCTTGAAGTGAACATACGATAAGGTTCATCCGTCCCTTTGTTTATGAGGTCGTCTATAAGCACCCCAATATAAGCCTCAGAGCGGTTGAGTACAAATGGCTCTTCATCTTTAACTTTATTGTGAGCATTTATACCAGCCATAAGGCCTTGGCAAGCGGCTTCTTCGTAACCTGTAGTTCCGTTTATTTGTCCTGCAAAATATAAATTATCAATTAAGTGCGTCTCTAAAGTATTTTTTAGTTGAGTCGGTGGAAAAAAATCATATTCTATAGCGTAGCCAGGTCGGAACATTTTTGCGTTCTCAAAACCCTGAATTTTTTGAAGTGCCTTTTGTTGTACATCTTCAGGAAGAGAAGTTGAAAAGCCGTTTACATATACCTCAACGGTACTCCAGCCTTCGGGTTCTACGAATATCTGATGCCGATCTTTATCAGCAAATCGATTTATTTTATCTTCAACCGAAGGGCAATATCTTGGACCAAGGCCTTTAATTCTTCCAGCAAACATGGGCGACTTCTCGAAGCCAGTTTTCAAAATGTCATGCACTTCATTATTTGTATAAGTAATCCAACAGCTTCTCTGTTTTAAAAGGGGTTTCGACGCAGACATAAAGGAAAACTTACCTGGGCTTTCATCTCCCTTTTGCTCTTCCATCAAACTATAATTCAGTGAGCGCCCGTCTATTCTAGGTGGGGTGCCCGTTTTCATTCTGCCAGATTCGAACCCTAATTCTATTAATTGTTCGGTTATTCCCGTTGATGCTCTTTCGGCAGTACGGCCGCCACCAAAGTTTTTTTCACCAATATGTATAAGGCCATTTAGGAATGTGCCGTTTGTTAGCACTACAGACGCTGCCTCAATCGATAAGCCAAGCTGAGTTTTTATTCCTGTTACTTTTTTGTTTTTCACAGTAATACCAACTACGCTGTCTTGCCAAAAGTCAACATTTTCGTTTGATTCCAACACATTGCGCCATTCTTCTGCAAACATCATTCTATCACTTTGGCACCTTGGCGACCACATTGCGGGGCCTTTTGACATATTTAGCATTCTAAACTGAATCATCGATTTGTCAGAAACCAATCCTGACATCCCTCCTAGTGCATCTATTTCACGCACAATTTGGCCTTTAGCTACTCCCCCCATTGCAGGGTTGCAGCTCATTTGAGCAATAGTTTGCATGTTCATTGTAACTAACAAAACTTTTGAGCCCATTTTTCCTGCAGCATATGCCGCTTCGCAACCCGCATGGCCAGCGCCTACCACTATAACATCATATTTTTCAAACATATTTTTCTTTTGTTCCACGTGAAACACAAAAACGCATGGAGTCAATTATTATTTGTGTTCCACGTGAAACATTTAATTTATTAGTTGGAGCATTTTGTTTTCTAATGCTCTCATTTTTTTCTTTTCTTTTTGTGATTTATCCTTAAAGCCTATCAAATGCAAAATACCGTGTATAATTACTCTTTTCAGTTCGAGTTCAAAGTTTTCATTTATTTCTTGGGCATTGTCTCTGACCCGTTCCACGCTTATGTATATTTCCCCCTCTATTTTATTAGGCAACTCCGATTGATCGAATGTAATTATATCTGTATAAAAATCATGAGCCAAATACGTTTTATTAATATCAAGTAAATATTCATCATCACAAAAAATAAAGTTAATATTTCCAACTTGCTTTTCGTGAAGAATGATTACCTCTGAAATCCATTTTTTTAATTTAGCCTTTTGATTTAAACTAAAAGCCCCAACTTCAATAAAAAAAGATATCATATTATTTGTTTATTCTTTTGAAATAATTGTCAACTTCTTTTTTGTAGAATGGCGACAATGTAGCGGGGACTGTTCTTATCAATTCAGTTTGCTTTTGTTTTGTTTTCACATATTCTTCTAGTTCTTTTGGAATAGTTTTTGCTACGTCGGAGGCGGTTTCAGCCTTCCTTTTTTCATCTTCTTCCTGCTGGCGCAACGCTTTCTCCGACTCTAAAAGGCGTGTTTGAATCTCTTTTTGCCTGTTTAGAGTTTGTTGTGTAATTTTTTTGTTTACAATATCGGTTTCTGTTTGATCCATCTTTTTTATGAGATCTTTTACTTGCTCCCCCAATTTGTTGCCAATCTCATTACCCTTTTGATTGTCCATAATTTCTTGTAACATCCTTCTTATTCTGCCTTGCTCTTGTGCTAATTTTGCAAGCTCCTCCGAATTGCCCTCCTTACCATCCTTCCCCTTATTTCCGTCTTTCCCAGTTGTGCCTTGCATTTTTTGGTTTAACTTTTGTTGCATTTCTGACATCATTGGTAGTGCTGCTTTACCTTTTTTCTTCCCTTTGCCTTTCCCGCTCATATCCATCATACTCATTTGCATTTGACTTAGTACGTCGCTTAGCAAAAGGGCTAGATTATTCATGGAAGTCATAGCAAACTGTTGTCTCGCAGTTATTGTATTTAACTTTCTTTCTTTTATATTTTCTGAGCTTTCGTCCATATGGTATTTCATAAGACCCACCTCTCTGGTAACAAATGATTTTATTTGAAATACTCTGTTGGCCAAAGCATATAAACTGTCTTCAATTATTTTTGCATCGTCCTTTAGTTTTATTTGGGTTTGTCCCAATTTCAAAAAGCGGGGGTCACCAACACGGATGTTTCGGAAGTCTTTCATTAATTTTTCTTGATCAAATGAAAGTTTCACCAAATTTTCCATTATTTGGCGAAGATCGTCAATGTTTTCCTCTGTTTCAATGGCTTCTTGACTACTCTTTTGATCTTGAAGTTTTTCTGCCAAGTTTTTCATTTTTTGGGCTGCTTTTTTTTGAGATCCGGCCGCTTTTTTATTTTCTTTTTTATTCATATCCGCTTTGCTCTGTTGCTGATCCTTAGAAATCTCCTCCTGACTTTTTTGGTCAGTATCTAATTTATCATCTTCTTTCAGCTCCTCACTAAGCTTTTCTGCTTCTTTTAGTTCTTCTTTTGTTTTTTCGAAATCTTTTGATATCTCGTCTTGTTTATCTTTCAATTCTTCATTACTTTCGTCACTTTTTTTATCTTCAGTTTTTTCTGCTAGATTTTCTTCTCTCTTAGCTTGATCTAATAAGTCTTTAATTGCTTTATCAACCTTTTGCTCCTTTTCAAGTTTTTTGAACAATTTCAACGCCCGATCAAGCTCTTTTTCTAAATTTCTTTCTTTGTTTTTAAGTTTGTCCAATTGATCAAGCATTTTTTCGTTCTCCCTCTTCTCCATTTGCTCTTTTAGGTTTTCATACATTTTCTTCGTTTCTTCATCTAATAGATCTTTTATTAGGTTGTCAAGTTGCTTGATTTTTTCCATCATTTCTGGTTTCAAATCATCAAAACGCTTTTGTTGCTCGCTTGAAACTTTAAATTGCTCTTGTAGCGACTTAATCTCATTCATTAATTCCTCTCTTTTCTTTAATATTTCATCTACAAGCTTTTTGTCTTGATAATTCAAATCAGGGTTATTTTTGAGCTTTTTTTCTAGATTTGCTAGCTCATTTTTCAACTTTTCAGCATTGTTAAGTGTTTTATCTAATTGTTCCTCTGTTTTATCCAAAGAGTTTTTAATGTTTTCGTCAATCTTCTGATTAGACGGAATTTTATATTCTAAGATTTCAGATTTTGTGCTTTTTGACCCGTTAACTCCATCATTATCAGATACTTGAACATAATAGTTAAGCTTATCTCCTGGGTTAAGCTTTAATGAATCGAGCAGCCAAGTGTAGTAAAAACCCTGAATATTTTGGCTTTTGTCTATTGATATATTAAACGAGCTGGTAATTGGCTTTGCCTGCGACCGCTCTAATGTGTAAAATAATTTTAATTGACTTAAACCATAGTCGTCGCCGATTTTACCACCCAAAACCACATAATTAAATAATGTTGTGTCTTTATATTGTTCCAAAGAAATGGTTGGGAAATTGTCGGGAATTACTGAAATATCATACGTTGAGGCATCTTTATTTGAACTGAATTCATTAAAAAGCTTCACAAAATAGTTTGTGCTTTTTCTAATTTGTTTTTGATAGCTAAAGGCTCCAGAAATTAAAGATTTTTTTGTTAAACCAACAGTTTTATCAGCAGCAAATGAAAATTTTACAGAATCGGTATCAATAGCTCCAATTTCCCATTTAACTACAGTTCCTTCAGGAATAGTGAAGTTGCCAGAATTTTCTAAACTTAAGTTTTGTTTTCTCAAATAAACCGGATATTGAAAATGAACAATCATTCCATTTAGGGTGGGACGATTCATTATTTTTATTTTGTAGGTAGATGAATTAAAGCCAGCAGCCTCAAAATTAAAGCTCGTTTCCTTTTGAATATTACGAAAAGTGTAATTATAATTTTTAGCGTCAACAGACTCTAAATTTATTTTCCTATCATCTATTGACAAATACAAATCTTGCGGAAAGGCTTTTCCAACCAATTCCAGATTTATTGTAAAATCTTCATTTTTAAAAGCCTTCAGGTCTTTATTTTTAATGATAAACTGAAAAGGCGCAGGTTGTGCAAATTCGTTTTTAAAGTTGACTATTCTTTCGGAACTTTCTGCAAAGTAACTAGGATAAAACGCTAAAATTGCCAGTATTAGGCCCGCAGGAATGAAAGCATACTTTAAATATTTTTTATTATCTTCTATTCTAATAGCATCACTGAAACGTACAATACCCAATTGTTTTGTTTTTTGGTCAATAGATGCTTGAACCAACTCACTGCTATTTGAATTTGTTGAAAGTTGAAGTGTATTCAATAATTTATCACTTATTTCAGGGAAAAATTGGCCAATTTGTATTGCAGCGTCCTTATCATTGATTGATTTTTTT
The DNA here is from genome assembly GCA_031383555.1 of Cytophagaceae bacterium. Lineage (GTDB taxonomy): Bacteria > Bacteroidota > Bacteroidia > Cytophagales > Spirosomataceae > JANMZR01. The sequence goes on from JANMZR010000112.1 coordinate 7,377, forward strand.
GAACTAAATAGATGAAACATCGGCCAAGCAATTTGACTCAAAATACTATATATTAATATTCCACAAAACGAATAAAAAAGAACGGTTCTAACGTTTGTTCCAAAATGTCCAAAATATTCTAATGTATTAAATATTAGGTAAGTACCTAATAAAATTGCTGCAGATATTAATGTGCCTTTTAAAACTTTATTCAGATAAAATTTTGACTTATATTCCTCTAGTTTTTGATGAAGAATTGATACCGAGCGCAAGTTTTCCATAATCTCAATTTTAAACCTTAACAATTAATTCAAATAACAATTTCAATCTAAATGGATTAATACAGGGCAATGGTCTGAATGATATGCTTGTGGCAATATCTCACTTGAGTTCAACCGATTTCTCAAGGCCTCAGTAATCATCTGATAATCAATACGCCAGCCCATATTTTTTGACCGGGCACCAAACCTCAAACTCCACCAAGTGTAGTTATGTGGCTCACTATTTAAGGTTCTATAGGAATCAACGAACCCCGATTGTATAAAATTTTCCATCCATTCCCGTTCTTCCGGCAAAAAACCAGAGCTTTTTGCATTTGATTTTGGGTTATGTATATCGATAGCTCTGTGACAAATATTATAATCGCCCGAAATAATCAAATTTGGTATTTTCTTTTTAAGTTCTTGGACGTAAGGCATAAAATCTGCTAAAAATTGCATTTTGAAAGCCTGTCGTTCATCCCCACTTGAACCAGAAGGAAAATATGCGCTCATTAGTGAAAAACTATCAAAGTCGGCTCTTAATATTCTGCCTTCTCTATCATAAACGCCCATACCGCAACCATATTCTACATGATTGGGCTTAATTTTTGTTAAAATCGCCACGCCACTATAACCCTTTTTTTCAGCAGAATTCCAATATATTTCATAACCCAAGTTATTAAAAAGAGAAGAATCAATTTGCTCTAAATCAGCTTTTACCTCCTGAAAACAAACCATGTCGGGGTTTACATCCATAAGCCAAGCGACCAATCCTTTGTTTATTGCGGCTCTTATGCCGTTTACATTATAGGTAACAATTTTCATTGATAAAAAAATATTTCAATAAATAGAACACAAATTATATTGTAATAAACTCCGTTTTAAATATTTGATGGCATAAAAAACAGGAGGGTTTTAGCAAAATTACACATTGGTCGCAACTAAAAAGCCATCAAATTGTAAATATCTCTTGTTCGAAATAATCAATTACATGAGACTTTATTGCTCGCTCTTGGTCTTTTAAACCCAAATAGGGAAGATTTTTCACCAATTCCCAATGTGGCCAACCATCGGCATCCTTTCCATAAAGCTCATAAAAGCCCGATCTACTTAATACTTTACATACCGCAATATGCATAAGGTCTTGCTTTTGCTCTTTCGTAAACGACCTAGTCCCCTGCCCAAGCTCTTGTACGCCAATTAAAAAAAGTACACCATTCAAGTCGGCGGGCCTTGTGCCAATTGTTTTTTCAAGTGTATCAATCAAAGTTTCCCAATCGGCATCTATCGAATTATTTATAACTTGCATTATCGAAAATTTGTTTTTTTGTTAAAGTAGCAGAATCTTGCTTTTGAAAAGTAATTATATCTGCCCTATTTTATATTTATAAACAAAAATACAAAGTTTTTTTGACGAAATATTTAATATTTAAATGGAGCTTTTTTATCATTTTGTCAGTCTTTTGTTTCCTCAAACCTGCTCGGCTTGTAATGAGCCGCTTTTAAAGTCCGAAAAAATACTCTGCACAGACTGCCTTATTAACCTTCCCAAATCGGATATTGGCTTTTCTAATAGCCAAAAATTAGAATATAGATTTCTAGGAAAGGTGGAAATTAAAGCTGTTTATAGTTATTTGAAATATTCGAAAGGAGGCAATGTTCAGAATTTGCTACAAAATCTGAAATACAAAAACAGGCAAGATATTGGGCTTTTTATAGGCAAACTATATGGTAATCAATTAATTAAAACTGGAATTCCTGTTGAAATTGATGTATTTATTCCTATTCCCCTTCATCAAAAAAAACTTTTAATTAGAGGCTTTAATCAAAGTGAATTAATAGCGCAAGGGCTATCAGAGGTTACAAATGTTCCATGTGAAACAGCAGCAATAATCAGAAAAAAAGCAACCGAAACCCAAACACAAAAATCAAGACTTGACCGATTTTACAATGTTGAAGATGTGTTTGAAATACAAGATTCTTTGAAAATAAAAGGCCAAAAAATTGGCCTTGTTGATGATGTGCTCACAACAGGCGCCACAATGGAGGTGTGTGCAGCATGTTTACTTGAGGCGGGTGCAAAAGAAATTACAATATTTAGTTTAGCGTCAGCGATATAAAAAAAGGAATTATAAAATCTTATGCAAAATATTTTCGAGTATTTACAGTCAAATTATTTAGAAAACATTGGGATAGTAAGCACCTTAATTTGCGTCTGGCTCAATACTAAACAAAACATTTGGGGTTGGCCTATGGCGATTTTGGCGGCTATTGTTTATGGTATTATTTTTTATCAGGCCAAGCTCTATTCAGACATGGAATTACAAATAGTTTTTGTAATAATTAGCATATATGGTTGGTGGCAATGGCTTTATGGAAGCGAAGAAAAAAACACCTTAAAAGTAATAATCACTCCTAAAAGATATTTCCTTGTTTTATTGGTAATTTTTATCTTATTTTCTTGTATATCAGGTTATTTACATAAAAAATTTACAGATGCAAGTTGGCCATATTTCGACTCATCTTTAACCGCAATAAGCCTAATCGCACAATGGCTATTGGCACGAAAATATCTTGAAAATTGGATATTGTGGATATTGGCTAATGCAGGCTATGTTTTAATGTATTTTTCAAAAAACCTTTTTGGAACATCTGTACTTTATATTCTTTTGCTAGCTTTGGCAATAAAGGGATATTTTGATTGGCGGAAATCGATGATGGACGAAATTTAATTTTTATACGTTCCAAAAAATCGCAGGTGGGGCTCAAAACCCCGCCTGCGTTAATTATAATTTTTTCTTCATTTAAAGCCTTTTTAATGGAGGGAAACAACCCCACTCAGTCATTGACCAATTGTACGAGGAAAAATATTTCTAATTTATAATAACCCCCAGATCACAAAA
>JANMZR010000131.1:0-27488 GCA_031383555.1 Cytophagaceae bacterium
AAATTGGTGTAATTTAAGTTTATCTTTTCCCCAATTCCATTTACCATTGTAAAAGTTGGACTAGCATAATTTGATTTTATAATAAATTCGCCATTTTTTACTTTCACCAATACTTTACTCAAGTCGCTCAAACCAAATAATGGTATAAAACATACTATACCATTTCAGTTTCAAGCACGTGAGCAAGAGTTTATACAAATGGCATGTACTGAGCTTACTTACAAAGAAATCGCTGACAAAATGTGCCTTTCACCTCGTACGGTTGATGGTTACAGAGAAAGTTTGTTTGAGAAATTGGAAGTAAAAAGCAGAGTTGGTTTAGTGCTTTTTGCTATTAGAAATGGATTTGTTATTATCTGAACAAGTTCACTTCTACCCCACCAACAATCCCAACCCAAACAACACCGAAAAAAGCAGAGAACTCAAAGCCATCTTTTTGAGAAAGGTATCAATTTTTTGTGGTTCATCGGTGGGTTTGATGCCATTGCCAATTAGATAGAGAAAAGGAACTGCCAATAAAAATACAAATTGGTAAATAGAATTGTAATTGAAAATCGAATATAAAATCGCCATAAATAGACCACCAAATATCAAAAAACGATGGTATTGTATGCCGAAACCTTTGCCAAAGCGAACGGGAATAGTTTTTTTTGAGGCGGCTTTGTCGGAATCAATATCTCTTAAATTATTGATATTGAGCACGGCTGTTGCAAAAAAGCCCGAACTAAGCGCTGGCAAAATCAGGTCGAGCGAAATGGTTTTTACTTGTAAAAAGCAGGTGCCTAAAACTCCAACAATTCCGAAAAAAATCAACACAGAAACATCACCAAAACCCGCATACCCATAAGGATTTTTACCAGCAGTATAGCTAATTGCGGCAAAAATGGAAAGTAAACCCAATCCTAAAAATGCATAAAATGAACTAGAATCGGCACCTTTGAAAGCTGAATACAATAAATAAATACCTGATATAAAGGCCAATACCACCATAATTAAAATCGCCTTTCGCATTTGGTTTTTGCTTATTTGGCCAGAAGCGACTGCTCTTGTTGGGCCTTGTCTGCCAGCATGGTCGGCACCGTTTTCACTGTCACCATAGTCGTTGGCAAAGTTGGAGAGTATCTGTAACAGTATGGTAGTGAGCACAGTAAGGCCAAAAATTGACCAGTCAAATTGTCCGAAACTAGCTGCCAAAAAAGAGCCCATCAATATACTTGCTAAAGCGAGAGGAAGTGTGCGTGGGCGAGCGGCTTCAATCCACCCACCCAACCCCCGATGGGGGAGCTGTTTTTGAGTTGAAATATTTTCAGTTGAAATCATTTAATAGCAGCCAAAAAATCTTTTGAATTGGGCTTTACATCTGAGTTGAAAAAGTGGGTCAACTCCCCTTTTTCATTTACCAAATATTTGCAGAAATTCCAAGTGGGCTCTTTTTCATTCCAACCATTCTGTGCTTTATCCGTAAGCCATTGATAGATAGGTGCCTTATCGGTACCCTTAACTGATATTTTATCCAAAATCGGGAAGGTAACGCCATAGTTTCTTTGACAAAAAGTAGCAATTTGCTCATTTGTCCCAGGCTCTTGGCCTCCAAAATTGTTAGCAGGAAAGCCTAAAACTACAAATTTGCTTTTGTTGGCTTCATAAAATTTCTCCCAATCTCCATATTGAGGGGTATAGCCACATTCGGAGGCTACATTCAATATCACAATCTTTTTCCCTTTGAATTCAGAAAGTTTAAGCTCCTTACCTTCCAAGGTTTTAAGTACAAAATCATAAATCGATTTCATTTTTTTGTTGGAAACACCTTCTGGCTTTTCCAAAACTTTGTCGGTATCTAAAGTCTTTTTCACAAGGTCTTTAATGGTATTCAAATTGGCAAATAATCCCATAGTCATGCTGATGATTAAAATTGTTAAAATAGTTTTCATTTTATTTTGTTTAAATGAGTTTGAAAGTTTGTTAGTTTGGAAGTTAAGAAATTTGGTTAATTCATCACTTTCCTTTTTTCTAATTTCTAAAATCTAATTTCTAACTTCTAAGTTACATTCTCTCGGGTACTTTTATACCTAATAAACCCATTGCGTGGCGAATTGTTTCACCAATTACCTTAGCCAGTACTACTCTAGCTTGCTTTTTCTCCAAATTTTCTTCACCCAAAATCGATAATTCTGCATAAAATGAATTAAATAATTTAGCCAAATCATAAACAAATTGTGCAATTGTTGAGGGTGAATAATTACTTCCTGCCTCCTTTACTTTTGATGGATATTGATACAATAAATTTACCAATTCAATCTCAATTGGCAATAATTCTATGGTATTTTTTGGTAATGCTATTTCAAAATCAGACTTTTCCGCTTTTCTCAAAATCGCCTTAATACGAGCATAGGTATATTGTATAAAAGGACCTGTATTCCCCTGAAATTCAATGGATTCCGCTGGATTAAACAGCATTCTCTTTTTAGGATCAACCTTTAAAAGAAAGTATTTCAAAGCTCCTAGTCCAAGTCTTTCATACAATTCATTGGCCTCGGTTTCAGTGAACCCATCAATTTTACCCAATTCTAAGGTTTTTGCTTTGGCGGTTGCTTCCATTTCCTCAATTAATTCATCGGCATCAACCACCGTTCCTTCTCGTGACTTCATTTTGCCAGAAGGTAGGTCAACCATGCCATAACTCAAATGGTAAAGGCCATCGGCGTAAGGGCGGCCGAGTTTTTTCATGATTTTAAAAAGCACATCAAAATGATAATCTTGCTCATTACCAACCACATAGACAGATTTTTGCATCGGAAAATCCTCATATTTTTTATCAGCCAAACCAATATCCTGGGTAATATAAACAGAAGTGCCGTCTGACCGAAGCACTAATTTTTGGTCTAGTCCTTCATCGGTAAGGTCAACCCAAACAGAGCTATCAGGTTTTTGAAAAAACACACCTGACTTTAGGCCATCTTCAACCGTTTTCTTGCCATCCAAATACATGTTGGATTCATAGTAAATTGTATCAAAATCAACCCCCATTTTCTTGAAAGTTTGGTCGAAGCCTGCATAAACCCACTCGTTCATTTTAGTCCATAAAGCCATTATTGTTGGCTCACCATTTTCCCAATCCAAAAGCATTTTCTGTGCTTTCAATATCATAGGAGCCAGCTTTTTGGCCTCCTCCTCCCCTATTCCTTTTTCAACTAAAGCTTTTATTTCTAATTTATATTCTTGGTCAAATTTCACATAATATTTACCAACTAGGTGGTCACCTTTGATTCCAGAGCTTTCGGGTGTTTCGTTATTTCCATACAATTGATACGCCAACATTGATTTACAAATGTGAATTCCTCGATTGTTAATTATATTGGTTTTTTGAACATCATAACCGTTTGCTTTCAGAATTTCGGCCACAGAAAAGCCCAAAAAATTATTGCGTAAATGACCCAAATGTAGCGGCTTATTGGTGTTTGGCGATGCATATTCTACCATTATTTTGATACCATTGGCTGGTGAATTACCCAATTTTTCCCCCAATTCAGCTATTCTAGCTAACTCTTCAAACCAAACTGAATTTTTTATTGAAACATTCAAAAAGCCTTGGACTATGTTGAATGAGTCAACTATATTGAGGTCTTCCAAAAGGGAATCGCCAATAGTTTTGGCAATATTCATGGGTGATTGCTTTAACTCTTTGGCCAAAGAAAAAGTTACAAATGTAAAGTTTCCTAGAAATTCGCTTTTTGTTGGTTGAAGTAATAATATATTTGCCTCAACTTTAACCCTAAAATTGGTTAATATTGCTTTTGAAATGCTATTTTTGATTAAAATCTCTAAATCCATATTTTTATTTTTATTCGAAATAATTGTTTATATATTGTTTCGAAATTATATCTAGTTCATATTAACTCCAGAATTTGTTTAACTATTCACAATTAATCAAATAATCCCTATTTTAAAAATTATTAAACAACAAAGTTAGCTGATTTAGTGTTTTTTATTGTAACAATTAAAAAATGTATATTTAAATGTTCATCAAAAAAAATAAGTTTATTGTAATTTTTTTATTAGCAATTTCAACTAATTGCCTGAAAATATATTCACAACTAATTAAAAGTCAAAGTATTGAACTTGATATTATAGAAAACTCAACAGGGCCCGAATTCAGTATTTTTCCAATAAAAAATGGTGGATTTATTTTACAAGAACGAATAGACCCTATTTTTGGAAAAAAACAAAATACTTGGCTTACTAAAAAGTATTCAAATGATTTGGAATTATTATGGGCAAAGGAGATTGAAATACCCTACCAATTGAGCTTTAATGTTGAATGCATTACAAAAAATGCTTTGTTTATAAATTTTACAATAAGCAGTAGTACAAATATAAAATTGTTGCGGATTGATTTTGAAAAAGGAGATTATGACTGGATCGATGGCGATTTGATTGGTATTCAAGATATTTATGACATTAAAATAGTGGAAAATTCTGCTTTTTTCAGTGGAAAATTTCAAGGAAGAGCCGTTGTAATGGGCTTATCTTTTTTCGATAATACAGTTAAGGCATTGACAGGGCTCTACTCGAATCATACCGAAGTAATAGAAATAGATACTGATGAAGAGAATAAACAACTCCATATTTATACAAAAAACAGGTATAAAAGTAAATGCGAACTTCAATTGCGAATTTATGACCATGACGGCTCCGCAATATCAACAACAAATATTGAAGGTGACCCCAAAAAAATACCTTTCAATGGTCGTATGAACAATACTGGTAAAAATGAATCACTAATGATAGGCAACTATGCCCGGTATTGCGATAATTTTTCACAAGGAATTTATGTAAAAAAAATGCATGAAAATTCGGTTTCAAAAACAAAATTTATTGACTTTTCTGAGTTTAATAATTTTTTCAACTACCTAAATCCAAAGCGACAAAAAAAGTTGCAAGAAAAACTTTCGAAACGTAAAGAAGCGGGTAAAAACCTAAAATTCAACTATTCAATGTTAGTTCATAAACTATATAGTTTTAATGATCAGTTGGTGATGGTGGCTGAAATTTATTATACTGAAACTAGGTCAGCAGCAAGCCTACCTTTTTATTTGAATGGCAAAGATTTTACACCTTTTAGTTACAGATTTACCCATACAATTATTTGTGGTTTCGATAAAGAGGGCAATAAATTATGGGATAACTGCCTGCCTATGAAGTCGTTAAGTAGTCTTTATTTGAACGAACAAGTACAATTAAGCCAAGTTGATAATAAATTGATATTGGCCTACCCAGAAACTGGGAAAATAAAAACACAGGTGATTGAAGAAAACAAAACCATTCGTGAAAAGGAGATTTTTGAAGTAATTCCAAAAGAAAAATCATTTTGGAATGATGATTCGAATAGTGGGCTATCTGCTTGGTATGGGCAAAACTTCCTTTATTGGGGTATAAAATCGGCAGGAATTGAAGGGGAATTAAACCCTAAAAAAGTATTTTTTATAAATAAATTGACTTATCAATTGTGAGAAATTGTAAGAACACGCTTTAAGGCGTGTTCCTACAGGAGTGTTCCTACAGGAGTGTTCCTGCAAGCGCTTTTTTACAAAATCACCTAAACTTCACTTCCTCTGGAGCCGAAATGTCAAAATCTCGAAAAAGAAGTTTCTGCTCGCCACCAAATGCAATTCTAAAAGTGTCTACATTAGGAATGTTAGGATAAATACCTAGTCGAATTTGGAAAGTATTAAAGGTAAGATTTTCATTACGAAACCTAAAACCTAAGCCAAAACCATTATAAATTGGGCCACTAAAAAAGGATTTTTCACCAAAATTGACCATACCAATATCTGCGAAAAAATAGGGTGCAATTCGAAAGCCTGCAATATTGGCACGACTAAAAAGCACAGTTTCAAAATTAAATACCAGCTTTCTTACTCCTTTCAAAGAATCTGATCGAATACCCCTAATCCCTTCATTACTAAGATCTAACCTTTCTTCCACCGTGTTAAACCGCTTCAAACCTGCAGTATAATTAAAAGTTACAAACTGCCTTATTTTAGCAGTTTTTACATTTATTAGTTGACTAAAATAATTTCCTTCAAAACTTGCCACACCTTGTTCTGGTGAATTATTCTTCAAAAAACCACCCACGTTTATCAATGCATAAGCATACCCATTATTTTTTTTTAAATAACCTCCATGTGCTAGTTTTAGGCCAAGGTACCTCCTCATGCCCAACTCTGCGTCTTGAACACCAACCACTATTGCGCCATTATAACCAACGGGCACGTCTTCTGTGCGGCCAAAACCATAAATAAGTACATCACGTTGGTACGAACGATTTGAAAAACCCAGACTAACCAAAAATGTACGCCTATTTTGATAAGTTTGGTTGGTATCATTTGTAAGTTTTGGCCGTTGGGTATAGGTTATTTTACGCCCTCTTGCAGCCAAAATAATCCTTGATCGCTCCTTTAACTTGTCATCTCCAAAAAACAATTTAAATGCTCTTCCCAGCCAAATATCCGATAAATTATAGTTAACGGGAAAGTAATAGGTGCTATCAATTCCCCTCGGCTTATCAAAAAGAGTAAGGTGATTGATGCTCAACTCCGCAGCACCAGCATATTTAATATTAGGTGTGAGAAAAGGCCTGAAAATTTTGATACCAGCTGACCTAATTGGCTCCATATATTGCAAATCGGCCTGTGCAGTAATCAAACTTCTTTTGATGTAAGGTATAGTATATCTGCCAAATACCTCTGTTTTTTGTTTTTTCGCTAGGGCATCATATTGAAAACCTGTTCTAATTTGGTGAGCTTTACCCCCAAAATTATTATGGTCAAGTGTAACTCCAAAATTACGCTTGCTTGTGTATTCAATGATGGGTGTAAGTGACCAAGTATCCTGCGTAACAATTTGGACATCAACAAAATTAGGCTTTAGTGCATCAGGCAATACATAAATCCGGGCGTCATGTAAAAAAGGTTGTTGCCGCAAAAGCCTTTCATTGTCTTGCAAAACAATGGGGTTCACTAAATCACCCACCTCAAAAAGTAAAAATGAATTCCGAATTACCCTCTCTCGGGTTGAAATATGAAGGCTGTTGGCAAATTTTTCAAAACGGGTCTTAGCGACTCTATTGGTATCATACACAGACGTTCCGAATACTTGTAATCTTCTGATATCAATGGTTCGAATTATTTTTCCTTTATATTCATTGAATGGATTTTCTTCAATTTGGCTTATTTGGCTTTTAGTATTTGAATTATACACATCTTTAAAAAGTACTCCGTAAACCTTTTTCCCAACTTTAGTTTTACTCATTCGGGTTTTTATATTCGAGTAAAGCAGGCTGTCTCGCTTTTCAGGATCAGTTTTAGCTTTTACTCTTGATTTTCTTACTTTCTTACCCGTCGAATCGACCAATAACGTATCTTGTTGTGAAAAAGATAAACTACTACATATCAACAGATTAATAAAAGTTAATAATAAAATTTTATTCATTTTGTCTTAAATATTTAGAAACTTTAGCTTCTTTTTTGTGGCCGAAAAAAAAATTAATTATAATTTTTTACGCATCATATAATCGTTTTGCACATCACTCGCATATATAAATACATGCTCACCAAAAAATTTATAGCCATGATATTTGTAAAATTCAATGGCTGGTAAGTTTTTTTCCCAAACGCCTAACCAAAGCAAATCAAAATTTAAAGATTTAGCTAAGTTTTCAGCAAAATTTAAAAGCAACTTACCATATCCATTTCCCTTTTCAGCCATCAAAAGGTAAATTCTTTGTAATTCCATACAATTTTCCCCGGCCAATTTATTCTCTTCAATATTGTCTGTTCTAACTTTCAAATATCCAATTGCATCACCATTTTTTTCAGCTAAATAGTACGTCGAGCCAAGGTCAAGTAACTCATATTCAATGATTTCAAGCGACATGTTTTCCTGTAAATAGGCCAAAGAAAGCCCCGGCGGATTCATTTTTTCAAATGTTTCAAGTTGAGTTATCCAAGCCAACTCTTTTAAAATTTTTGCATCTTTTAATTCTGCTTTTCTAATAATTATATCGTTGCTAATAAACATAAACTAAATTTGTAAAATAATATCCATTTCAAAATTGCGCAACAAAACAAAATGCCCAAAAAGTACTAAAAAAAATAGCAACTAAATTTTAAATGTTACAAATAATTATTTTTGCAAATTATGATAAAATTGAATAGAAAGTTAATTCTTGCCTCAAATTCTCCAAGAAGAAAGGAAATATTGTCGAATGCAGGCTTTGAGTTTTCTGTTTCAATGAAAGAGATTGATGAATCGTTCCCAATTGAAATGCCAATTATTGAAGTCCCAGCCTACTTAGCCTCAAAAAAAGCAGATTCTTTTGCTAAAGAAATAGGTGAAAATATAGTTTTAACTGCAGATACGATCGTTGCAATTGATAACCTAATTCTTAATAAACCTGTAGATGAAAAAGGAGCTAAAGATATGTTACAAAAACTAGCTGGCCGTAAGCATGTTGTACATACAGGATTTTGTATTTTAACAAAAAACGGTAAGAAAAGCTTTGTTGACACCACCGAAGTATGGTTTAAACATTTGACAGACAATGAGATAGACTATTATATAAAAACTTGTAAACCGTTTGACAAAGCAGGCGCATATGGCGTACAAGATTTCATTGGCATGATAGGAATTGACAAAATTGTCGGAAGTTATTTCACCGTGATGGGTTTACCGATTCATCTAATTTATAAAGAACTTTCAGAATATATAGTTTGGAAGAAATAGAGAATAATTAAAAAATGATGATAAAAAAATTGAGATTTATTAGTTTATTTCTTTTGTTTTTTACTAACTATTTTATTAACGCTCAAGTAGTTAGCACAAAAGAGGCCTTTCCAAATGGAGATAATGAAATAACAATTATTGTCGATTTGAAATTGGCAAAAGATGGCCGTGCAGCAGGGCTTTTGAACAAAACATCTGATATTTATTTTTGGTCGGGAGCGGGTGACGACGCCAATGGAAATGCCTTTAAATATACGCCAACTGGTCAATCGAATTTCAATGCTCCCTATGAACCAGGCAAAATGACCTCTCTTGGAAGCGACAAATGGAGCATAACCATAAAACCAAGAACTTATTACAATGTGCCTTCAGGTACGTCCATTAAAAAAATAGGTGTAGTCATAAAAAACGGTGCTGGAAATGCCCAAACGGAGGATTTGTTTTTGGAATTGTTTGAACAAGGCCTCACAATTAAACTATTAAAACCAACAAATAATATAATCATTTTGCCTGAAAAAGGTGATTTTGATTTAAAATTAATAACTTCAAAAAAAGCAAATTTATCTGTTGCAACCAATGTTACCATGCCCGACAATACAGTACGCACTTATACTTTGGCCGAATTTTCAAATATCGACAGCCTTGAAACAAAAATAAAATTAGAAAAAATAAATGATACAAAAATTGCTGGCATGACGCTAAAAGTAATAATAACCGCTAAAACAAACGAAGAAACCACTTCGGATACCCTAACGATAGTAGTAAAACCAAATGTAGAACTGGAAGCAAAACCTACAAATACTAAAGAAGGAATAAATTATACATCAAAAAATAGTGCAACAGTTGTATTTTATGCACCTCAAAAAAGCTTCGTCACAATTTCAGTTCAAAACTTAGGCGATTTTTTAATGAAAAAAGATCCAGAATCAGCTCATTTTTGGATTGAATTAAACAACCTTATTGAAGGCTATGAATACCTTTATAATTATGTTGTGGATGGAACAATTGTAGTTGCAGACCCTTTTTCAGAAAAAATATTGGACCCCAAATTCGATAAATTTATATCCAATACTACTTATCCTGGCTTGATGCCTTTTCCTGAAGGTGTCGACCAAATAATGTCAGTTTTACAAACAGGTCAAAAGCCTTTTGAGTGGAAAGGAACTAATTTCAAAAGACCAAAATCAGAGCAACTTGTTATCTATGAGTTACTTATACGTGATTTTACAGTTGAAGGCACTTATAAAGCAGCACAATCAAGAATTCCTTATTTGAAAAATTTGGGAATAAATGCTATAGAATTAATGCCCGTTTCAGAGTTTACAGCAAACGATTCTTGGGGTTATAATCCTACTTTCTATACAGCCGTTGATAAAGCTTATGGTACAAAAGACGACCTCAAAAATTTCATAGACGAATGCCATAAAAACGGAATTGCAGTAATTATTGACATGGTGCTCAACCAAGCTGACGAAGCTTTTCCTTATGTAAAAATGTATTTTGAAAATGGAGGTATTGCTCCCGATTCGCCGTATTTCAACCAATCAGCAACACATCCTTTTAGTGTTTTTAGAGATTTTAATCATGAGAGTTTGGCAACGCAAAGCTTTGTAGATCAAGTAAATAAATATTGGTTGCAGGAGTTTAATATTGATGGCTTTCGCTTTGACTTATCTAAAGGATTCACACAAAAAATAAATACCGATGTTGGTCAATGGAGTAATTATGATGGTAGTCGAGTGGCTATTTGGAAGCGGATTTATGATAAAATTCGTGAAACTGACAAAACCGCATATGTGATTTTAGAACACTTTGCTGCCAATAATGAAGAACAAGAACTCTCAGATTATGGTATGATGTTTTGGGGAAATGCCAATGGCGATTATAGGAATTCGCTAAAAAATGGCTCAAACAACTTAGCAGGTATTTCTCATAAAAACAGAGGTTGGCAAAAGGCAAATTTGATTGGCTATATGGAAAGCCACGATGAAGAGCGGTTGATGTTCGATGTGCAGAAAAATGGTGGAGCATCAGGTAATTATTCTACTAAAGATTTGGGTGCTGCCTTAGAACGTGCAAAAGCTGCCACAGCCTTATTTTTACTCACAGAAGGCCCAAAAATGATATGGCAATTTGGTGAATTGGGTTATGATGTTTCAATAGACCAAAACGGTAGAACGGGTAAAAAACCTGTGAAATGGGATTACTTCGATGAACCAGCCCGAAAAAAGCTCTATCAAACTTATTCAGAAATGATAAAATTAAAGAAAATTTTGGACATTGAGGGTGCTACATTTTCTTATGATTTGGCAGGTAAATTTAAAAAAATTACAATTGAAAATAAAGACCAGAAAATAGTCTTTTTCGCAAACTTTGACTTACAAAATAGAAGTGAAACTATTGGCCTTCCATTAGGCACTTGGTATGATTACTTCACTGGTGATGAGCTTGCTGTGCAAAATAATAGCGATAAATACGAAATAAAACCTGGCGAATTTCATATTTATAGTTCCAAAAAATTGACGACTCCTGAAGTAGGAATTGTGCCTTGGGAATCAATAAAAAAAGAGCAAATTTTAGCCACTGAGCCTTTGGTGTTTTCAAATTTCAATATTTATCCAAATCCAAGTTCAGATTTTATTCAAATGAGTTTTTCAGGAAAAACTGGCAATAGGTATAGGGTTGTTTTAGTAAATATGAGTGGAAATTTAATGGCAGAAAGAACAGGAATATTTAATAATAATACAGAAAAAGAGCACTTTACGACAAAAAAATTACCCTCAGGAACCTATCTTTTAAAAGTAGAAACCGAGGGTAAAATTCAAACAGGAAAATTCTCTAAATTATAATGTTTTTTATTAAACTTTTAAACCGAAAAGCTTTCCCCGCAGCCACAAGTGCGTGAAGCATTTGGGTTTTTAAACTGAAAACCTTTGCCATTGAGTCCATCAGAAAAATCTAACTCAGTGCCTGCAAGGTACAAAATAGACTTTTTATCTACCATTATTTTCACTCCTTTATCCTCAAAAACCATGTCGGTGGTTTTGGGTTCTGAAGCGAAATCAAGATTGTACATTAAACCAGAGCAACCTCCACCTTCCACTGCTACTCGCACGTTAAAGTTATCGGTTAATCCTTCCTTTTGACGAAGTTCTATTATTCGTTCTGCTGCTTTATCTGAAACTGAAACCATAATTATAAGCCTTTTTTAAATATTTCTTATAAAAATAACCATAAACCCTAAATAAAAGTTCTAATTTGGTGAATTAATGATTCTTTATTTCGAAATATTGACGCAATAATTTGAAGAAATCTATATTTCGAAATAAGGAAACAACAATATTTCGATACTTTATAGCTTATATATTTTGATAAAAATGAAACAAATAGATCATATAGGAATTGCGGTAAAAAATCTAGAATATTCCGAAGTATTATTCACTAAACTATTGAAAATCAGCCCTTACAAAAGAGAAACTGTTGATTCAGAAAAGGTTATTACTTCTTTTTTCAAAACAGGCGATTCAAAAATTGAGCTTTTGGAATCAACAGATGAAAATAGTGCCATATCTAAATTTTTAGAAAAAAAAGGTGAAGGTATCCACCATATTGCATTTGAGGTTGACAATATAAAAACAGAAATGGAACGACTTGTAAATGAAGGCTTTAATTTAGTAAACGATATTCCAAAATTGGGTGCTGATAATAAATTGGTTTGTTTTTTACACCCAAAATCGAGCAATGGAGTATTGATTGAATTGGTACAAAGTATCAAACTAAAATAATTTCCCTCTCTGTGGGTTGGGGGGCTATTTTATCTATTATCAATTTGAGCCAAGCGGTGTATTTTTCTGGCGCAACATCAAGGTCAGTCTTTAATTTTTCAATTGTAATATATTGATATTCAGACGCTTCAATTGGATTCAGAACCGGTAATTCATCGGAAACTCCTTTGAACACGTGGTCATATTCGTATTCTATTAATCCATTTTCAAACTCAGCTTTATATTGAAAAGTAAACCAAGGGCTCAATTCACATTCCATTCCCATTTCATCAAATAGTCTTTTATTCAGGCAATCTTCCATCAAAAAACCTGGCTGGGGATGGCTGCAGCAGGTGTTTGTCCATAAACCTGGTGAATGATACTTTTCTAAAGCACGCTTTTGTAATAATAATTCATTTTTAGAATTGAACACAAAAATAGAAAATGCACGGTGTAAGTCACCATCCAAATGCGCCTTCATTTTATCCTTTTCCCCTATTTCTTGATCCAATTCATTCACCAAAATGACTTTATCCCAACTATTCATTATTATTTTTTTTATTTATTAACTTTAACTTTCCTATTAAGATTTTGTTTTTGAATCAATCAAATTCTGATTAATATTCTTTAAATTTAGCTTAATATTTGAAAACTAAACTAAAAAAATCTTAGACTTTATAAAATACATGAAAAACCGCTACTTATCTCTTGATATTTTCAGAGGAATTACCATCGCTGGAATGGTTTTAGTAAACACCACTGGCAACGGCGATTATACTTACGCCCCACTAAAACACGCTCATTGGCATGGATTTACACCGACCGACTTGGTGTTTCCATCCTTCATGTTTATTATTGGCGTGGCCATGCGGTTTTCATTTGCCCCTTCAAATTATACTTTGACTCCTAATTTGAGAAATAAAATATTAAAAAGGGCAGCCTTACTTTTTCTGCTGTCTTATTTGATCCACAATTTCCCTTATATCGATTTTAGCCTTTCAAATATGCGCATTCCAGGTGTACTACAAAGGCTAGCAATTGGTTTTGCAGCTACTGCATTTATAGTTTTGTCTTTACCCAAAAAATGGTATATATATATCGCAATCGGCTTGTTGGTAGGTTATTGGGCAATTATGTGGTTTTTTGGAAACTACGATGAAACCACAAATGCCGTGCTTTATTTAGATAAATTTTTATTAGGCGAAAAACATTTGTATAACGGCCAAGGCTTTCCTTTCGATCCTGAAGGAATACTAAGCTCAATACCAGCAATAGCCTCAACCTTAATTGGTTACCTGGTTGGAATTGGCATTCAAGAGGCAAAGGACAAAAAGATACTAGTTTATAGATTGGTGGCTTGGGGTGTGGCTTTAGTTTTAATTGCTTTGATTTGGAATAAGGCTTTTCCAATAAATAAAAAGCTGTGGACAAGCTCATTTGTATTACTTTGTGCTGGCTTAGACATGATTATTTTAGCCCCATTAATTTGGATAATTGACCTAAAAAAGAAAACCAATTGGATTTATTTCTTTAAAGTATTTGGCATGAATTCAATTGCCGCTTATGCCATTTCAGAAGTTCTAGCCATTAGTTTATATGCAATTCCAGTTACTGATGGTTCCTCAAAAACAAGTCTTTTCAACTGGATTTATTGGCATGTTTTCCAACCTATATTTGGCAATTATAATGGTGCGCTAGCATTTGCAATAGCTTTTGTACTAATATGTTGGCTACCACTTTGGCTTATGTACAAAAAAGGAATATTTTGGAAGATTTAAGAATACTTTAGAAAAAATATCAAATCTAGGTACCTTTATTAAAAAAGTAAAAAAGATTTAAATTTATCTAAAAAGCATGTTTGAAAAGGCCATCATTGAATCACAAAAATACACAAGACCGATTCTATCAATTATTAGAAATTATGCCAATAAGGTAATTCCTGGGGCTGGCACTTTGTTTTTTGTGAACGAAAAAGGGGTAGCGGTAACTTGTAAACACATTGCCGAAGTTATAATTTCATCTGATAATATTTGGAAAAAATACCAGGAATTTCAACAAGAAAAATCGACCTTTACAAGTGATGCGAAGCTGAAAAATAAAATTCGAGATTTAGAAATAAAATACGGCTTTAATCCCAATACAACCGTCCAAATACTCAATACTTTTCAAAATTGTTTTGATAAAATAACTGGTTTTAAAATTCATTTTCACCCTACCTTAGATTTGGCCATAATTAAATTTGAAGGTTTCGAGAAAATATCCTATAGCTCACATGCTTTGTTTCCATCTGACAATCAAGCTATTAATACTGGAAAATTCCTATGTCGGCTAGGTTATCCCTTTCCCGAATTCAATAATTTCAGAATAAACGAATCAAATAATTTGGAGTGGACAAAAGAAGGTATTCAAAATACGCCGATATTCCCGCTTGAAGGCATGATTACCCGATTTGTCATTGAGAAAAATGAAATTACCCATATTGAATTAAGCACACCAGGTTTAAGAGGCCAGTCAGGTGGCCCACTTTTCGACTCTGAAGGAGTAGTTTATGGTATGCAAAGCCATACTATGCACCTACATTTGGGTTTTGATATGAAAGAGCATGAAATAAATACAAAATTTGGTCAAGAGAAAATCTCAAATTACCCTTTTCTGCATGTAGGCAGGTGCGTGCATGCGATTCAGATCAAGAAATTTTTGAATGAAAATGATGTTGAGTATTTTGTAAAAAAGATATAAAATTTACAACAAAGCCGCACCAAACACTCCTGCACTATCGCCCAAAAGCGGTTTTACAATTGGGGTTTCTAATTTTCTATTATTGAAAATATATTTTTTAATTCGATCATAACCCTCCGAATAAAGTAAGTCGATATTACCAACGCCACCACCAATTACAATCACATCAGGGTCAATTACATTTATAATAGTTGAGATGCCACGGCCATAATATTCCAACATTCGGTCAATAGTTTTGGAGGCATTTTCATCTTTTCCTGCCAAATGAAGTTCAACTATCTCTTTCAATTTCAGCTCTTTACCGGATAATTTAGTGTAATATTTTTGAAGGGCAGGCCCCGAAATTACATTTTCAACGCAACCCGATTTGCCACAATAACAAGCTGGACCATCTTCTTCAATCATATTATGGCCCCACTCGCCTCCAATGCCATGTTTGCCATAAATGGCTTTGCCGTTGACAATTAATCCTCCTCCAACACCTGTTCCCATTATTACGCCAAAAACAACCTCAGCATTTGGGTCTATTTTTGGCACTGCACCCATCAAAGTTTCAGCCAAGGCAAAACAATTAGCATCATTAGCCAGCCTGGCCTCAATGCCCAATGCTTTTTCAATGTCATCTTTCATCGGCTGGTTATTCATCACCACAGAGTTGCAGTTTTTCATGGTTTGAGTGCCTGGGTCAAGCACACCTGGTGTTGAAAAACCAATTTTTTGTGGATATTCACCGACCTTTTCTGATACTGAATCAATCAGTTTTTTTATTTGTGAAATAATGTGATTATAACCCAGATATGCCTCAGTATCAATCCTCTGGCGATGGATAACGTCTAATTTTTCAGTAAGTACGGCACATTCAATTTTTGTGCCACCAAGGTCTACTCCCCAAATGTTCATGATTTTGATTTTTCTTGTAAAATACAATATTAAGAAAATTATTGTTTTGAGCCCAAACTTTAATTTTAACAATTAAAATTCCCCCTCTGGGGTTAAGGTGCTTTTCTACCTCCTATTATCATCACCTTCAAGCATACTCAAATAGCTTTTATAACGTGATTCAGCGATGTCACTATCCACAAAGGCTTGAATAACAGCACATTGAGGTTCATTTAAATGTATGCAATTGTGGTATTTGCATCGATTAAATAAGTCTCTCATTTCTGGAAAAAAATGTGAAATTTCTTCTTTTTCCACATCAATTAATCCTAATTCTTTTATACCCGGCGAGTCGATAATGAAACTTTCTCCTTCTAATTGGAACATTGTGGCAAATGTAGTTGTATGCACACCTTTATTAGCAAAAGTAGATACTTCGGTGGTAGATAAATTCAAATGAGGGGCAATTTTATTTATCAAAGTTGACTTGCCAACACCCGAATGCCCAGCAATTAAACTTACTTTATTTTTGAATAATTCTCGAAAGCTTTCAATGCCAATATCCTGTTCAGCCGAAGTGATAAAGCATTGATAATTAAGACTTTCATATAATTTACAAAGTCCTTCAACTATTTCAATTTCTTTTGGTTTTAACAAGTCAAGTTTATTGAAAACTATTTTTACTGGTATTCGAAAGGATTCTGCAGTTACCAAAAAACGATCGATAAAGCCCAACGATGTTCTTGGGAAATTATAGGTTACGATTAAAATTGCTTGGTGGACGTTGGCTGCTAAAATATGTCCCTGGGCCGTTTTATGCACTGATTTCCTAATGATATAATTTTCCCGTGGCTCAATTTTCGATATAATTCCACAACCTGCCTCCTCACCTGAGGTATCAAAAACAACACGATCACCTACCGCAATCGGGTTGCTTGTTTTTAAGCCTTTTATTTTAAAAATCCCTTTCAACCTGCATTTAAACATGCCATCATCAGCTGTAAGCACCTCATACCATGAACCTGTCGACCTCATAACCAAACCCTTGTGTGTCATAGCTTTATATCGTTTAAAAGGGCTTTATTTATTTGTTCCATAATTTTTGCGGTGGCTCCAATATTATCTTCAACAAAGCTTTTTGATATTTGGCATGTTTTGTTAAAATAGTCAGCCTTCTCAGAAAGTTCCAAATATTTTTCAATAAAATATTTAAACGTTTCAAATGGAAATGCACCCCCTAAATTAACCAAATCGACTGCTTCTTGAAATTTGGTATAGTTTTTACTGCCAAAAAATATTGGTTTTCCAAATGTTGCGGCCTCCAAAATATTATGTAATCCTTTGCCAAAAGCGCCACCTATCCAAACGAAATCGGCATATTTATAAGTACTTGATAGCATTCCAATATTATCAATAAACAGAATTTGGGCTTTTTCAATTTTGTTAGTTTTATTAATTATTTCTGAATACTTCAATGATTTTTTCACAATTGAATGTTGCCAATTTGAAATTTCTTCTGCATTAATTTCATGAGGAGCAATTACAACCTGAATTTCGTTTGACTTTTCATTAAAAAAAGATATTAAAAATTCCACATCCTCTTTCCAAGCCGAACCCAACACAAATAGCTTTTTTTTTCCTTTAAATATTTCTATAATATCAAGTTGAGCACTTGTTTTTGATAAACTATAAACCCTGTCAAATCGGGTATCGCCAGCAAGTGTAATATTATGATAACCAATAGATTGTAATAATTTTTCTGAAAAACGATTTTGAACAAAAATATGATTGAATCTACTTAAAATTTTCCTAAAAAAACTACCGTAAGATTTGAAAAAAATCTGATCGTTTCTGAAATTGGCAGAAATTAGATAAGTTGGAATTTTCTTCTGCGAAAGTAATGTCAGATAATTATTCCAGAATTCATATTTCACAAAAACAACAATTTTAGGTTTAACAATTGAAATAAATTGATTGGCATTTTCAAAAGTGTCAAACGGTAAGTAGCTCACAATATGTGCTTTATCATAGTTTTTTCTAATTTCAAAACCAGATGGCGAAAAGAAAGTCAATAATATTTTATAATCAGGATATTGAATAGAAAAGGCTTCAATTACGGGTCTTCCTTGCTCAAACTCACCCAAAGAGGCACAATGAAACCATGCTATAGGACTATTATTGGAAATGAATTTATTGGTTAAATCTTCAAATAATCCACGCCTCCCGATTATCATTTTGCGAGCTTTTTCATTAAAAAAGCCAGCTACCCAAATTGCGAAAGCATATAATTGTATGGTGATATTGTAAAAAATATTAATCAATTTATATGTTTTTTACCCAAAATTAAGGAATTTATGCAGGAAATTGACCAGAATAAAACAAAATCTTAAATCAAACGTTGAATGTGAGTTACAATTAATTATAGTCTAATGTTAATTTAGAATTTAGATTTAAAAATAGATTTTCGTAGCTTTATATAATATTTAAGTTTGAGTTAGTTAAACACTAATTTGCACCAGATTAAAATTCCCAAACTTAAATGATATAAAAAAGCCAACCAAGTTTTTTTGTTTTGTATGATTTTGTCGTTCATAAATTCTTTTCCCCAAATATAAAATTTACAATATGCTTTTTTCGATGTTTCTTCAAAATGACCTAACCACAGCCGTAGATTCCTCTGCTGTAAACCTTGCCAGTTCTGCTGCATCTCAGGCTATTTCGCCTTTGGATTTAATTATGAAAGGTGGTTTCATTATGATTCCAATTGCTGTATTATTTATATTGGCCCTATACATATTTTTCGAGCGGTATTTATATATAAAGCGTACTTCAAAATTAGACAATAATTTCCTTTTTACTATTCGTGAAATGCTATTCAATGGCAATGTGCAGGGTGCGCTTGCTTTTTCAAAAGCTTCACAATTTCCAATTGCACGTTTATTGGAAAAGGGTATTAATAGATTGGGTTCTCCTATTCGTGATATTGAAAATGCCATTGAAAACACAGCCAAGGTGGAAATATACAACATGGAGAAAAACCTTGGCATACTTTCTGCTATTGCAGCAATCGCTCCGATGTTTGGCTTTTTAGGAACTGTAACAGGTATGATTCGTTCTTTTCATGATATTTCATTGGCCAACGATATTAATATTGGAATTATTTCTTCGGGTATTTATGAAAAAATGATTACCTCAGCTACTGGCTTAATTGTAGGTATAATTGCACACGTTTTTTATACGATATTAATGGCTATGATCGATAGAAACGTGAATAAAATGGAGGTTACCGCCATCGATTTTATGGATATTTTGTATAAGCCAGTGGGGAAATAAAATAGTTTTGAGTGATGAGTTAAAAGTGGTGAGTTAGACTGCTTTTTCATTTAAAATTTAACATTTTACATTTTACATTTCATATGAATTTTAGTCGTCGCAGAAAACAAACCTCGCATATTGAAGCTTCATCGCTTTCAGATATTTTATTTTTCCTTTTATTGTTCTTTTTAATGATTGCGACCATGGCCTCACCAGATGCTATTAAGCTGCTTTTACCGAATTCAACAACAGCAAAACATATACCAAAAGGAACGGTCAGCTTGTCGGTAAATGCTAATAATCAATACTTTGTGGATGGTAAGCCAGTGTCCTTGGCCGATATGGAGCAAGTGATTGGTGCGGCTGCTAAGAAAAAAGCAGCTGAATCTGTAGTCCTGAAAATAGAAAAAACTAATACGGTTCAAGACCTTGTTGTTGTAGCTGATGTGATTGCAAAATTAAATATGCGCATGGTGCTCGCAACAGACAGAGGCAAATAATAATATTTAATTTTGCAATATTATTAACCGTCAAAATCACAAAAGGATATGCGCATGGTGCTCGCTACAGACAGAGGTAAATGAAAAAATAATATTTAATAAAATTTGGCCTTGGAATATTTTATTTCAAGGCTTTATTATTTAGAATTACATTATATTTATGTGTACAAAAATACTTATATCAAAAAGTATTACTCTTTAAATAATAAAACTATGCAAACTATACTAGGTGCCAATGGCGTAATAGCCATAGAATTGGCAAAAGAATTAGCCAATACATACACTAAGAATATTCGATTGGTAAGTCGTAATCCTAAAAAAGTGAATGAAACAGACACACTTTTTTCAGCTGATTTGCTCAATGCAGAACAAACTGATAAAGCTGTTGAAGGAAGTGAAATAGTATATATGACGGCTGGTTTGCCATATGATTCAAATGTTTGGGAGCGAGACTGGCCAATATTAATAGGAAACGTAATTAATGCATGCCAGAAACATAAAGCCAAATTAGTGTTTTTTGATAATGTGTATATGTATGGCCAAGTGATTGGCAAAATGGATGAGAATACACCGTTCAATTCTATTAGCAGAAAAGGTAAAGCACGAGCTCAAATAGCTAAAATGGTATTAGAAGCTATTGAAAAAAAGGAAATAACAGCATTAATAGCCCGGGCGCCCGAGTTTTATGGCCCAAAACCTACTATGAGTGGTACAAATGCAACAATTTTTGATAATATAAAAAAGGGCAAAAAGCTGCAAGTGCTCATTAAAGATTCGACATTACGAACTATTATTTTCACACCCGATGCTGGGAAAGCTACTGCACTTTTGGGAAATACCCCTGAAGCTTATGGGCAGACTTGGCATTTACCTTGCGACACTAACCGCCTCACTACCAAACAGTTTATTAATTTATGTTCGGAAATATCTGGTAAAGATTTGAAATATATGGTTATGGGCAAAATAATGGTAAAAATTATAGGCTTATTTGTGCCATTCATAAAAGAAGTATATGAACTTTTATACCAATGGGAGCAAGATTACCTATTTGATAGCTCAAAATTCACCAAAAAATTTCCAGATTTCAAAATAACTAGCCTCAAAGAAGGGATAAGTATAATATTATCAGAATCTTAATATGAAGCCTAAATATTTTAATGGCCTTTTATTAGTTTTATTTATATTAATTATTCATTCCTGCAAAACGAAAAATAATAGCTGGAATGTAAATTTGGAAGGCATTATTTCTTCATCATCTCCGCAATGTATCGACCTAAACAATGATGGCACTTTAGATATAATTATGGGTGCGGGCTCAGACGAATGGGAAAAAACCGAATCAGGTGTTTTGGCAATTGATGGCCGAACTGGGGTAATTATTTGGAAGGCCAAAGCAAGAAATCAAATAGTTGGCTCAGCTATATTTCTTTTAATAAATAATGACAAAATTCCTGATATTATTATTGGGGGGCGCTCAGCTGAACTGCAAGCCTTGAATGGCAAAACGGGTAATCTTATTTGGGAATTTTATAAAAAACCAGGAAAACTTTCAGCCCATGATGATGGTTGGCATAACTTTTTTAACCCACAATTGGTGCTCGACCAAAATAATGATGGAGTAAAAGATATACTCATTTGCAATGGCGGCGATGCACTTCTAGCTGCTGGTTCAAAAAACAGACCTGTAGGTAAATTATTGTTATTGAGCGGGAAAACAGGCCAGGTTTTAGCAATAGATCAAATGCCAGATGGTAGTGAAACCTATTCGACACCTGTTTGTTTTGACTGTGAAACAAATATAAATCCAACCTTTCTATTTGGTTCTGGAGGCGAAACTCATAGCGGGCACCTTTATATTTCTGACCTTAATTCTTTAAAAAACAAAGAGTTAAATACGGCCAAAGTGATTTCGACCTCAATAAATAAAGGATTTATAGCTCCTCCAATTTTAGCTCATTTTAATAATGATAAAAAATTGGATATAATTGTAAACCAAGTAGATGGTACTACAAAAATAATTGATGGTGCCTCCTATAAAACAAAATGGGAAGTTCATTGCGATGCTTCAGAAGTTTATTCGCAGCCTGCCATTGGTTATTTCATCGGCAACGACAAAATTTTGGATGTATTTGTGAGCTATGCAAAAGGGATTTATCCCATTTATATAAAATCAGTAAATTATTTAATTGATGGAAAAACTGGTACCATTTTTTCAAAAAAAGAAATAACTGGATTTACCTATTCATCACCATTAGTTGCTGACGTTGATAATGACGGAGTTGATGAGGTTTTATTAAATACTATTCACGATTATAAAGAGCGTGGTCAAAAGAAGCCTTATTACGAAATAACAATTTATAATTTTGCAAATAATACTGAGGAAACTTTTAGCAAAAAGCAATACGGAGCCTGCTTTTCCTCAACACCTTGGCTAGGTAATTTGGATGGAAACGACAAATTAGACTTGATATTTACAGGTAGCCCCGCTGCTATTTCAGAATTCCCAGGAACAACCACCTACATTAAACCTCCAAAAGTTTTACAAATTCAAAGAATGGAGTTTGAAAAATATTCTCCTAAATCAGTGAAATGGGGTAATTATTTGGGCAAGAATAGTCAATCAATCTATTACTAAGTCTTTAAAATCGAGTGGCTTACTTTTTTCTAGCTTTCAATTTACACAAAAACTCAGGAGTAATGCCCAAATAAGCTGCAATATATTTTTGAGGAAAAACCAGTTCGCATTTTGGAAACTCTGCAACCAAATTTTCATATCGCTTTTCTGATGACAGCGTAATATTTTGAATTACCCTTTTTTGAAAACTTATCATTATTTTTTGAAAAATCAAGCGGAAGTATTTTTCAAAACTAGGTGCTTCCTTAAGTAATTTTTCAAAACCAGCTTTTTCTAATACAATTATAGAAGCGTCTGTCATCGCTTTTATTGTAAAATTTGCCTCAACGCCACTTTGCCAGCTTTCAATATCGCCAGTCCACCATCCATCTTTGCCAAATTGTATCACATGAATTTGCTTGTTTTGGGTTTCCAAATAGGTCATTAAATTACCCGCTTTTATCAAATAAACATGACTTATTGCATCGCCTTGGTTAATTATTATTGAGTTTTTTTTATAGAGCCTTTCAGTTGATATTGATTGGAATATCTCAAAATCTTCCCTAGTTATAAAACTTGTTTTAAAAAAAAGAGCATTTAAAGCTTCATAATTCATATTTAATTGATTTTTACACAATATAACTAACAAACTATAAATTTCTTACCAAAAGTATACATGTTTTTATTTTTTCATTAAAAAATAGAAGTATTTAAATATTAATTGCTCTTAATTTCTTTGTAAATTAAAAAAGCAACTATAAAAACGTTTATTATATTTAAATTGCAAAATAAAAATTTTCTATAAAATGATTGACTTTCAAACCATAATTTCCGAATTACAAAAGGATCAAGTAATCATTTTTGCAATCCCTATATTCCTATTTTCAGCGTTGATAGAATGGTATTTTGGGCGTGAAAAATTTCATCAATTGTATATTGGTAAAGATTTTTTGGTTTCAATTTCAATTGGCATTTTATCTGCAATAGTTGAATTTATACCAAAAATATTCGCTTTTTATATCTTTTATAAACTACATGAAATCAGTCCATTACGTGATATTATTGGACGACAATGGTGGGCTTGGCTTATATTGTTTTTTCTTGATGACTTTGCTTATTATTGGTTTCATAGGCTCAACCATGAAGTACGTTTATTTTGGGCAGGTCATGTTTCACATCATTCGTCGGTAAAATTCAACTTTGGCACTGCATTGCGGCAAGGAGTTGGGGAGCGTATTCATAAATTTTCATTTTGGGTTTGGATTCCACTTTTGGGTTTTGACCCACTCATGATATTTATAGCCATGAGTTTTAATTTATTTTACCAGTTTTTTGTACACACCGATCTGGTGCATAAACTGCCCAATTGGTTTGAGGCTTTTTTCAATACCCCATCGCATCATAGGGTACATCATGCTGCTAATATTCGATATTTAGATTGTAACCATGCCGGTGTTTTAATCATTTGGGACAAGATATTTAGTACTTTTTCAGAAGAAAAGGATTTTGAAAAGCCTTTTTATGGCCTTACTAAAAACATTGAAACCTACCATCCATTAAAAGTTGCCACGCATGAATATAGCGCTATTTTAAAAGATGTTTTTAGGGCAAAAAACTTGTCAGATAAGCTCAAATACCTATTTTATGCGCCTGGTTGGAGTCATGATGGAGCTGACAATCGTGCAAAAACATTGAGAAAAATTGCAAATAATCAATAAATGGAATTTACGCTAAAACATGAATTTAATTGTTCAAAAGATCTGCTTTTTAAAGCTTGGCTTAATAGCGAACAACATTCGGAAATGACTGGTGGCGAAGCTAACATTACTGATAAGGAAGGCGAAAACTTCTCTGCTTGGGATGAATATATTTCTGGAGAAAATCTGATTTTAATACCAAATTCATACATAAAACAAAGTTGGCGAACCAGTCAATTTTCTTATAATCAAGAAGATTCAATAATAGAATTGTTTTTTGAAGAAATTAAAGTTGGTATTTCTCAATTAACGTTAAAGCATAGTAATTTAACAGATAGCGACTCTGATAATGGGTATAAAAAAGGTTGGTTAGATCATTATTTTAAGCCAATGAGTCAATATTTTGGTCAAAAAAGTTTAATTCATTAATATGCCAAAACATATCTGCATTATTGGAAATGGAATAGCAGGCATAACTGCTGCGAGACATATTAGAAAACTCTCTGACCATAAAATCACAGTTATTTCAGCTGAATCAAAGTATTTTTACTCACGTACTGCGCTCATGTATGTGTATATGGGGCATATGAAATTGGAGCATACACAACCTTATGAAAACTGGTTTTGGGATAAAAACAGAATAGAATTAATACAAAATCAAGTTGAAAGTATTGACTTTAAGGCAAATAAAATTCATATAAAAGACAATGAATCAATTAGTTATGACGAATTAGTAATTGCAACTGGTTCAAAACCAAATATGTTTGGATGGCCAGGACAGCACTTGGCTGGAGTTCAAGGTTTGTACTCAATCCAAGATTTGGAAAAAATGGAATCGACCACCAAAAATATAAAATCGGCGGTAATTGTTGGTGGAGGATTGATTGGCGTTGAAATGGCAGAAATGTTAATTTCTCGTAAAATAAAAGTGACTTTTTTGGCAAGAGAAAGTAATTTTTGGGATAATGTTTTGCCTATGGAAGAAGGTCGTTTAACTGAACGAGAAATCAAAAAACATGGGGTTGATTTAAGACTTAATACTGAAATAACTGAAATAGTAGATGATGAAAATGGCAATGTTAAAGCGGTAAAAACCAAACAAGATGAAACTATATTAACCGAATTCGTGGGCCTTACTGTAGGTGTTTCGCCCAATATTACCTTTCTCAAAAATACTGATTTAGAGGTGAATAGAGGGATTTTAGTTGATGAAAATTTGAGAACTAACTTAAAAAATGTATACGCAATTGGTGACTGTGTTGAGCACATAACCCCACCTGATGGTCGCCGAAACATTGAGCAAATATGGTATACTGGTAAAATTATGGGTGAGACTTTGGCTAAAACTTTGACAGGTAATATTTCAAAATATGAACCAGGAATTTTTTATAATTCCGCCAAATTTTTTGATATAGAATATTCTGTTTATGGGAATATAAATCCAAAATTGATGGAGGGTGAGGACAGTTTTTATTGGGAAAATAAAGAGGGAAATAAATGCTTGAGAATCAATTATGCTACAGATAATCAAGTTATCACAGGCATACACGCATTTGGAATCAGGCTGCGTCAAAGTGTTTGTATAGCTTGGATAAGAGATAAAAAAAGGTTAGATGAAGTTTTAGTGGAAATCGAAAAAGCTAACTTCAATCCAGAATTTACAAAGAACTATTTTAAAGAAATAAAATGACATTTAACAACTATATTTTCAAAGGTTATGAGGGCCAAGGCTTCCAATACGGGGCGGCCCGACTTATCGGTTTGGGTGCTAGAGGAATAGCCGCTTATATTTTAGGACTTATTCTCGTGGTCTTTTATGTAATTATCTATTATTTTCCTGAATTTTTAACAGGACCAATCGCCCTTTTCGAGCCACTAAGTCAGTTTTTGAAAGGAAAACCCGCCGACCGATGGTTTATGTATGGTGTGCTTTATACCATCGCAATTATAGTGATGGGCATAAGAATGATTCGCAAACATTGGGGAAATAATTATCAAGTTTTTCGTACGAGTTCTGTTATTTTCTTTCAGACATGCGTAGCTTTTTTACTACCCGAATTTCTCAGTAGGCTCAATCTTCCTTACCAAGACCTTAAAAATATTTGGCCACTCGACTATTATTTCTTTTTCGATTATAATATTAAAGCAAAACTGGCAGCGGGTACTTTTGGTCTTTTCATGTTGGGTTGGGGTATATTTTTGTTCGTGGTGGGTGTACCCGTGATGACATATTTCTTTGGCAAACGGTGGTATTGCAGTTGGGTTTGTGGCTGTGGTGGCTTGGCCGAAACAGCTGGCGACCCATTTCGTCAGCTTTCAGATAAGTCACTAAAGGCTTGGAAAATAGAACGTTACATGATTCATTTCGTATTAGTTTTCGCTGTTTTTATGACCATTTTAGTTTTAGTCACCTTTTTCACTGGTCAGCAAAAAGTGCTTGGATTTTTGGATTCGGGTGGAATTAGATCTATTTATGGCTTTTGGATTGGTGGCATTTTCGCTGGCGTGGTAGGCACAGGTTTTTATCCAGTGATGGGAAATAGGGTTTGGTGCCGCTTTGGCTGTCCGTTGGCTGCCTATTTGGGTATCATTCAAAAGTATAAATCTAGGTTTAGAATTACTGTAAACGAAGACCAATGCATAAGCTGCGGCAATTGCAGCACTTATTGCGAAATGGGAATTGACGTGAGAAGCTATGCTCAAAAAAACCAAGATATCGTACGCTCAAGTTGCGTAGGCTGCGGTATTTGCGCTGAAGTATGCCCGAGAGGGGTGCTGAATTTGGAGAATTTGCCTCAAATTACGAGGAAGGTTTAATTATAGCTTTTCACTATATCTTAAAACCTGTGTTCGAATATAAGAATATTTTAAAAGTATCGATTTCAAGGAATCTGGCATAAAATACGAATAGATTTTTCAATAGCGTCGGGCTTTAGCCCGATGTTATAATTGCAATTTTTTGGCTTTAGCCGAAACTTATTTTAAATTTTGACTAAAGCCAAATTGGTGTTTTTGCCTTTTAAAATGGGCTAAAGCCCATTTCTATTCAAAATTAATTAAAATTATTTTTTCTAAATCAGTTTAAATTAATATTGGTGAACAAATTATTCCAAGTTTAGCAATGATTACGATGATAATTGCCATTTTTTATAATTTATTAATTAGAGTCAATGGGTTATTATATTTTTAATATATC
>JANMZR010000168.1:0-2938 GCA_031383555.1 Cytophagaceae bacterium
TATTAATTATTTGTATAATTGCCCTACAGATTTGATTTTAGTTGATATACCAATTATCCCAAATGCAGTAAATGATTTAAGCCTAAAAAATCCAAATACTACACCAGTTATAGTTGATATTGTAGCCAATGATGCTATAGAATGTGGAAATATTGATAAAACATCAGTTACTTTAACTGCTCCGGTTAGTGCTGTGAACATTATTTCAAAAACTAATGGAGATATTATTTCATTTGAAATACCAAACGAAGGCATATGGGATGCTAACAGTATTTCAGGAATGGTTACTTTTACACCAGAAAATGTTTTTTTAACAAACCCCACACCAATAAATTATAGGGTTAAAAATACATTGGGTAATCTTTCAAATTCTGCCTCAATTACGGTTACTTATAAATGCATTGGCAACAATGAATCTATTAATTCGGGCAATTGGGATGATCCATCAATATGGTCATGTGGCAGTGTTCCAACAAAATATAATGATGTGATTATAAACCCATTACACACGATTAATATTGAAAATATATCGGCAATTGTTAAAAATATTACCTTCCTTGGAACGGTGAGCTTTGGAGTTGATGGCTTTTTAATTATTGAAGAATAATTTTAGCATTTTTAAAATTCACTATATTTTTAGAAAAAAGCCTACCAAATTGGCAGGCTTTCCATATTTTATGAAAAATTCATACTACTCAATAATTTTAATCTGAAAAAATAAAATTACATTTTAATGAATAAGGAATAATTTTATTAGAATTTTATTTTTCAATTCAATTAATTACAAAAATCTCGAATGACAGTATATGCAGTTGAATAGCCCAATTCGCCAGCTTTAGATAAATCGGCACAGCCTCCAAGTTCATCACCTAAACTTTTTGAAATAATTCCTCTAACAAAATAAGCTTCAGAATATTTGGAGTTTAGCTTCAGTGCATTGTTACAGTCTTGCAAAGCCCCCCTTTGTTCACCCATTGAAGAGCGAGTCAGGCCACGGTTAAAATATGCCTCGGCATAAATCGGATTCAACTCAATGGCCCTGTTAAAGTCAATTATAGCACCTTTAGGATCTCCAGATTTCACCTTTGCAACACCTCTGCTAAAATAACCCTCGGCTCTATCATTGGAAAGTTCACTCAATTTTATTTTCTCTTGCACCTCGTTTCTCAATAAATCAAGTTTCTCTTTAGATATTGATCCTGTATAATATATTTTATCTGTTTGGATATTATTTATTTCCAATGTTTTGTTAAAATCCAAGATAGCATCTTTTACATTACCCAATTTATTTTTTGCAAACCCACGGCCATAGTAAGCTTTAATATGCTGAGGGTCAGTACTAATTGCCTTGTCAAAATCAAATATTGCTTCTCTATATTCCTCCAATTGAGTTCGACAATAACCCAGATAATAATGATTATCAGCATCATCAGCTTGCAATTCAGTTGCCTTTGAATAATCGATTATTGCCCCTTTAAAGTCACCTAACTTAATTTTACTATAACCTCTACCCGCATATCCTTGAGCTCTTTTTGGGGAAAGTGTTATAGTTTTATCAAAATCGGCAATACTACCAGCATAATCAGAAAGTTTAGTTTTGCATTGGCCACGAGCTAAAAAATAGGACATTGACTCAGGTGTAAGTTCAATTGCCTTATTAAGATCGGCAAGAGCCAATTTATCCATGTTTAATTTCATGCGAGTGATACCTCTGTTGAAATAGCTTGACGAATTGTCTGGCGCAATTTCTATAGCACGATTAAAATCCTGCAAAGCACTTCTTGTATTTTCCTGCCTCGACTTGCTCATTCCTCTATTGGTATAATAGGTTGCATCTTTCGGATTCAGTTCAATTGCATGATCAAAGTCGTCAATTGCCCCTTTATGGTCTTTTAAATTAGCTTTGGCCATTCCCCTACCAAAATAAGTATTGGCATTTTCCCCATTAATAGAAATGGCAACACTAAAAGCTTGTACAGCACCAGCAAAATCGCCAGAATTGTTGCGTGATATACCTTGCTGGTAATATTCTTCAGCGGTTGTTTGAGCAAAAATAAGGTTTGAGTTAGTGAAAAATAGGAAAGTTAATAATGCTTTAGTGAAAAATTTCATTTTTGGAAAATTGGGGTTTTGGAGTCAATTAAAAGATTCAATTAATACTCAAATTTCAGCATTTTATTTGTGAATATTTAATAATTGATAAAAAAATTGCTTTCACCCCTGAAAAAATAAAAAAGGAGGTGTTTTTGGCCTCCTTTTATTAAAATAAAATAAGGAATAGATTTTTAAGAATCAATCAACTATTTTCAAATCTTCACAAACCAAAGCATAAAGTCGCCTGCTTACTGGCAACTTTTTGCCGTTTTTTAGTAACACATAGGGTTCATCGATATTATTATTAAAGTCAGAGATAAAATTTTTATTAATTAAAATCCCTCGCTTTATTTTCATAAAATTTTCAGCATCAATTCTAGAGGTGAGTACTTTCAATGTTCTGCTTGATAAAAATTTTTTGTTTTCTGTATGTACAAAAGTATAATTTGCATTTGACTGCATGAAAAATATTTCTGCTGGGTTTAAATTGGTTTCTGGGTTGATTTTCATTCGTTGATAATTAAAGGGTTCTAAATTTTGTCTACTTTCATGCCTTTTTTTAAAGCCCAAAGCACCCAATCTACAGGTGAATTTAAATTGAGCTTTTTCAAAATGTTTTTCCTATGCATTTCAGTCGTATTATAGCTCAGATTTATGCTCTCTGCTATTTGTTGATTGGTTTTATCTTTCAGAATTTGGTTTATAACATCAATTTCACTTTGAGTAAGTAAGTCAAGTGGTCTAAACGTTTTCATTTAAATAGTTGTCATTTGGTTATGGGTTTACAAAGAATATTCTTTGGTTTAAAAGTTAAACAGAATTTATACTAAATTGAAAAATGTAT
>JANMZR010000208.1:0-32812 GCA_031383555.1 Cytophagaceae bacterium
TGCAAATGTTTTCAATAAGTAAATTGCATTTTACATTTTACATTTTACATTAATTATATTTGTCATTCATAATTCAAAATTTATCATTCAAAAATGGCCTTAGTACTTCCTGCTTTCATCGTTCATTGGTACCTTTCATTGTTCAGCCAAACGTTTTATTTGCACCGCTATTCGGCTCATAAGATGTTCACAATGAGCAAGTTTTGGGAGCGTTTCTTCCATTTCCTTACTTATTTGTCGCAAGGTTCAAGTTATTTGAACCCACGTGCTTATGCAATTTTGCACCGTATGCACCATGCTTTTTCTGATACTGAACGTGATCCTCATTCTCCGCATCATACCAAAAACGTTTTTACAATGATGTGGAAAACTAAAGATATTTACAATGCATTGATCAACGGAAAAAAGAAAATTGAAGACCGTTTCGATAAAAATTTCCCGCAATGGCCAATATTGGATAGAATTGCCGAATCGGGAACCTCAAGGTTGCTTTGGGGTGTTGGTTATGTGATTTTATATGTGCTAGCTTATATTTATACTGATATGCATTGGGCATTTTTTATGCTTTTGCCAATTCATTTTTTGATGGGACCTATACATGGTGCTATTGTAAACTGGAGTGGGCACAAATATGGTTACCAAAACTATGATAATAATGACAAATCAAAAAATTCATTAGTATTTGATATTTTGATGATGGGTGAGCTGTTTCAAAACAACCATCACATGAAACCAATGAGTACAAATTTTGGAAGTAGGTGGTTTGAATTTGACCCTACCTATCTCATTATCAAGGCATTAAACAGATTAAAGGTAATAAAACTGGCAAAAAAAGAAAATTAAATAGAAATTTATTTTGATCTTAAATCTATTATATTTACGATTAAAACAAGCCCAACGAGCCTTAAAGAGCGTTGGGCCTTTTTATGGACTTTTAATCATAATTACCTATATTTTAGTGGCATATGTGGTTAATTTCCATCAACAAAAGGACCAACATATAAATGTAGCAATTTTACTATTTATGCTCATTTGCACAATTCATTTTTCAAGAAATGACAGAAAATTTATTTCAGAAATATTCCATAGTAATGCTTCGACTGTTCATGTTTTAGAATATAATTTGCTTATTTTTCCAATTTCATTTTTGTTGATATTTGGAGATTTCCCTTTATCATTTTTACTCCTTCATTTAGCTATCTCAATAGTTTCATTTTTCGGATTTAAGACCGTATCCTTCACATTACTAAATAGTTATATATTATTTAGTTATATTCCAAAAACAAATTTTGAATGGCGGTCAGGAATGAGAAAATACCAATGGAGTATTTTAGCTTTGTATTTATTATGCATTGGACTTGGTTTCAAGTTTTATGGCTCATTTATGATATTGGGCTTAATCATTTTCATATTTTCATCCTTTTATTTAGAATTCGAGCCTGCTCATATTATTATTCTTACTGAAAAAGATTCAAAATCTTTTATTAAAAATAAATTAACAACTGAATTAAAACTTTTATTAGTGTTTGTCGCTCCAATTTTAATTTTATATTTTTTAAAATACCCGGAATATTTACAATTTTATTTTCCATTATTTAGCATTTATTTACTTAATTATATTGTATTTATACTGAATAAATATAAATCATATATTCCAAATGGATATAACAATTCCAATATCGGTATTGTTGTAATACAGCTTTTAGGAATATTTTTTCCTTATTTATTTCCAATTTCAATTATACTTGCTTTTGTTTTTTACAGAAAAGCAATAAATAACCTATCTAAATACTTGTATGCTTAAAATCAATGACTTAAATATAAATTACGGTTCAAAAACCGTATTGAATGGGTGTTCATTTTGCTGCAAAAAAGGGAAAGTTTATGGTCTAGTAGGTTTAAATGGCTCAGGAAAGACTAGCCTGATCAATTCATTATATGGATTTGTGAAAAAAGATTTTGGCGATTTCTTCTTTGATAATAGAACTTTACAAAGAAATGACATAGGCTATTTAGAAACTCAAAATTATTACTATTCTAATATTACAGGCAATGAATATCTTTCACTTTTTCCTAAAAATAATACAGAATTAGTAGAAGAGTATTTAGGGTATTTTCAGCTTCCACTAAATCAAATAATTGATGGTTATTCCACAGGAATGAAAAAGAAATTGGCCATTATTGGTTTCCTTCATTTAAACAAACCGATATTGATTTTGGATGAACCTTTTAATGGATTAGATATGGAGGCGAACCATTATTTAGAAAAACTATTACTTTCACTTAAATCTGAAGATAAAATCATCATAGTTACTTCTCATATTTTAGCCACATTATTCCCGGTTTGTGATGAAATAATGTGGCTTAATTACGGAAAAATCAAAAAAACTTTTGAGAAAAAAGATTTTGAATTAATTGAAAAAGAGATATTTAAATGATTTATTTTTCATAAAAGTTATCCATATCTTTTTTCATTTTAATTAAAGCAGTTTTTTGAATATACATCATATGACCCGCCTCAAAATAGCTCCAAGAAATGTTTTTCTTTTGCTCAGGCTTAAGCATCATATGGTTAAATGTATACTCAGCCGCAAAATACGGTGTAGCTAAATCGTAATATCCTGCGCAAACCCATACTTTCAAATAAGGATTTTTAGTCATAGCTTGTCGCAAGGTTTCGGCAACATTTAAGTATTGATTTTGCACATTATTATAGTTCCAAGGCTGCACACGACCAGTCAAAATGAGATAAGGCAAGTCATTTTCATACTTTAATTCCGACCTCAAATAATGATTAATTGTACCCGAATAAGGCCCAGAAATTGTTTTATCTAAACTTGGGTCAAATTCATATTTTTCACCAGCATTATCATAGTCAGAGGCTTTAAATCGGCCATCCAAACGACCAACAGTTTGCCCTTCCTCCCTTAAAAGTTCCTTTACAAACCTACTAATTTCTATTCTATAATTTGAATTCCTAATATAATTTTCTGAAAGTCCAGTAAACTTAGAAAGTTTTTTCAAAATGCTAACTCGTTCATTTTCAGTAGCTAAATCCCCTTTTAATAGAAAAGTTGAATATTCATTCAAAGCGAAATTTTCAACTTCTCTCAATGTTTTTTGCAAATCGGTATATTCGGGCGCTATTTTTTTATGAAAATAGGCCATGGCCGTGTAAGTAGGTAAAAAGAGCGAAAATGGCAGATCATTTCCAGGCGTAAACCGTGCTGTTTGAAAATTTAATATGGTGGAAATCAATGAAATACCATTGATATACATATTGAATTTATCTTGCAAATAACCTGAAAGACCTGCTGCTCGGGTAGTTCCATAGCTTTCACCAGCCAAATATTTCGGTGAATTCCATCGCTGGTTTTTGGAGGAATATAGCCTTATAAACTCTCCAACCGACTCTATATCTTCATTATAACCCAAAAATTGGCGTTCGCTCTCCCCCACCGCAGCACGGCTATAGCCAGTATTTACAGGATCAATAAACACCAAATCCGTTTTTCCTAGCCAACTGTATTCGTTATCAACATATTTATAAGGTGGTGCAAGCGCAGCGCCGTCGTCAGCCATCAATATTCTTTTGGGGCCAATAACCCCCATATGCAACCAAACAGATGCAGAACCTGGTCCACCATTAAATGTATATGTAATCGGTCTTTTTGACTTGTCAATTACCCCATCTTTTGAATAGGCCATATAAAATATATTGGCTTTTGCTTTGCCTGATTCATCTTTTAAGGTCATATAACCCGTTGTTGCCGTATAGTTAATCAATTGACCATCAATAGTTAAGCTATGTTTAGTTACAACTGGTTCTGGTATTTTTGCTTCATCTGTTTTTGGCTTTTCCTGCGCTAGAATGTTTGATGATAATAAAATGAATAGGACGAATATTTTTTTCATATTTAAATATTTATACAAGATTATTGGATTAAGCATTAAATTTACAATCTTTTTACCTCTATTTAAATTATTCCAAAAAAAATAAAAGCTTATTTGGCTTATCATAATTATTTTTGGAAATAAGAATTTTAGTAAATATGAATGTTTTAATCCACAAAAATAATTATGATAAGCCAACGAAATCTCTTTTTAAATAATCTTGCCCAAACATCCGATTTTCCATTAATGCTTGAAATAGAAAAGGCAGAAGGTGTGTGGCTTTATGGTAAAAATGGAGAAAAATACCTAGACTTTATTTCTGGTATTGGGGTAAGTAACATTGGCCACCGGCATCCGAAAGTTACAAAAGCTATTCATAATCAAGTTGATAAGTATTTGCATTTGATGGTTTATGGAGAATATGTACAGAGCCCCCAAGTACTTTTGGTTGAAGCATTAGTAAAAACTTTGGAAAATATTCCTACCAAAAAAGATAAAATTGATAATGTATACTTAACTAATTCTGGAACAGAAGCAGTAGAAGGGGCTATGAAATTGGCAAAAAGATTTACAGGTCGATTTGAATTTGTTTCCTGTAAAAATGCCTACCATGGTGCTACACAAGGTGCTTTATCGATTACTGGTAGTGAAAATTTCAAGCAAAACTACCGTCCATTATTAACAGGAGTTACTTCCATTGAATTTGGAAACTTAGCTGACCTATCTAAAATATCGTGTAGAACAGCCGCTATAATAATTGAAACTGTACAAGGTGAGTCAGGAGTAAATACAGCCAATAAAGAGTATTGGGAGGCATTGGAGGCGAAATGTTTGATAACTGGCACCTTACTAATTTTAGACGAAATTCAATGTGGCTTTGGGCGCACAGGCAGCTTCTGGGCTTTTGAACAATATGGAATTTATCCGGATATTTTACTTTCTGCCAAAGGAATGGGTGGTGGCATGCCAATTGGAGCGTTTATGGCAAGTCAAAAAATAATGTCGGTTTTCAAAAATAACCCTATTTTAGGTCATATCACTACTTTTGGGGGACATCCTGTTTCAGCAGCGGCTTCTTCAGCAACTTTGAATGTTATTTTGGAGGAAAAATTGATTGAATTGGTTAATCAAAAAGGAGATAGAATTAAATCGCTATTGGTTCATCCAAAAATAAAAGCAATAAGAAATCAAGGACTTATGATGGCTGCAGAATTTGAATCGTTTGAAGTTTTAAAGCCTATTATCGATAAAGCAATTGAGAAAGGTGTGATTACCGACTGGTTTCTTTTTTGTGATAATTCGATGCGAATTGCTCCACCTTTAACTATAACAAATGAAGAAATTGATTGGGCTTGTGGAATTATAATAAATTGTATATGAATGACTTAACATAACTTATAAGTTAAAATTCAGAAATTTTTAAAGTATTGAATATACGGTTACAAATATTTAACCTTACTATTTTTTTGGCAAATCAATTCTAAAAATCTACCTTTGTAAAAAATGTATCAGACCATGTGGATTTTATTCGCTTCCAAATTTTAATTTTACCAATCGCTTTTTAAAGGCAATTTTTCGGTAAAGCAGGTTTGCATCAATCTCTGATGTAAATTTTTCAATTATTTCAATTTATTATTTTTAGAAATGAATAAGCTATTCAAACTTATTAAAGAGTCGCTTTCTGGGGACGAACAACGAGACTATACTAAAATTTCAATTAACAAGGCTATTGTTATACTATCCATTCCGATGGTAA
Organism: Cytophagaceae bacterium; assembly: GCA_031383555.1. Lineage (GTDB taxonomy): Bacteria > Bacteroidota > Bacteroidia > Cytophagales > Spirosomataceae > JANMZR01. The sequence goes on from JANMZR010000208.1 coordinate 5,651, forward strand.
TTGAGATGTTTTTTGAAGCACTTTTTGCTTTGGTTGATGCCTTTTTTGTTGCCAAATATGTAGGTATTGAGGGTGTGGCAACAGTTGGCTTGACTGAATCAGTTTTAACCTTAATTTACTCACTCGCATGGGGCTTATCAGCTGCAGCCACAGCCATAATTGCTCGTCGAATTGGAGAAAATAATCAGGAAGATGCCAGTAAATCAGTTGCACAAATCATATTAGTATCCGTTTCAATTGGATTAGTAATTGCAGTTTTCGGTTTTATTTATTCGACTGAAATTTTGAAATTGATGGGGGCATCGGAAAAAGTTGTTTCTGATGGTATTTGGTACACAAGAATATCCTTTTTAAGTTCACCAATAATCATCCTTTTATTTACACTTTCAGGTGCTTTAAGAGGCTCAGGATCAGCGTCTATGGCCATGAAGGCTGTTATAATTGCCAATATTATCAACATCGTGCTCGACTTTATTTTTCTACCTATTATGCATATGGGCGTCGAAGGCGCTGCTTTAGCGACTATGATTGGTCGTTCGGTTGGTATCTGTATCCAACTTAGGGCTTTAATTGGTGATTCGGGGAAAATAAAACTATATTTTAAACAGTTTTTACCTAATAAGGAGCTGATTACCAATATCATAAAGGTAGCTTCAGGTGCCGCTGGGCAGTTTTTAATCCAATCGGCAAGTTGGGTATTTTTAGTGAGAATTATCTCAATTTATGGCTCAGAAGTTGTAGCTGGGTATACAATAGCACTCAGAATAATCGTATTTACAATTTTGCCGTCATGGGGAATGGCGAATTCTGCTGCAACTTTGGTGGGGCAAAATTTGGGTGCCAAGCAACCCGAACGAGCAGAAAAATCAGCTTGGACTATTTCATTTTTGAATATGGGATTCCTGTTTTTAATTATGCTCATTTTCTTTGGTTTTTCTGAAACATTCATTTCCTTTTTTGATACTAATCCTGTTGTGATGAAAACAGGTTCAGATTGCTTGAAAATATTAGCGGCAGGTTATGTTTTTTTTGGTATTGGCATGGTAATTACCCAAGCCATCAACGGAGCTGGCGACACCTTCACTCCTACTGTTTTTAACCTGATTTGTTTCTGGGGAATTGAGATTCCTTTGGCCTATTATTTGGCTCAAAGCCTTGATATGAAGCAAAATGGAGTGTTTTGGTCTATCATAATTGCTGAATCTATTTTGGCTGTAATGGCGATTATTTATTTTAAAAGAGGTAGATGGAAAAAGTTTGAGGTGTAAGGCCCAAAACCAGCAGAGGGGGAAATTTTATTTGCAGTTTAAATCAATTAACAGTATTTTTATTTTACGATAAAAAATAAAATACTATTTATCTAAAAACACATGAAAAAAATATTTTTAATTGTCTACATTTTTAGCTTTCAATCTTATGCGCAAAATTATATTTATTTAAAACCAGAAAGAGTATTTGATGGTGAAAATATATTTTCAGGAAAGGGAGTGTTGATAAAAAATGATAAAATTGAAGCTATTGCTGATTTTAATATTATTGAAAAAACATTACCAAAAAATACACAAGTAATTGATTTGAAAGGCCATACCCTTTTACCGGGGCTAATAGAAGGGCATTCGCATTTGTTTTTACATCCTTATAATGAAACAAAATGGGACGACCAAGTAACGAAAGAATCAAGGTCGTACCGAACTGCAAGAGCCGTTAAACATGCTGAAGCCACTTTAAAAGCTGGATTCACAACCGTGAGAGATTTAGGCACAGAAGGAGCTGAATATGATGATGTTGGATTAAAAAAAGCAATAAATGATGGTATAATTTTAGGCCCTCGCATGCTCATTGCAACAAAAGCAATTGTGGCCACTGGTAGCTATGGCCCCAAGCTATCTACTGATTTGGATATTATTCAAGGTGCAGAAGAGGCTGATGGAGTAGATAATCTTGCCAAAGTAGTCCGATCTCAAATAGGTAAAGGTGCTGATCTGATAAAAGTTTATGCCGATTATCGATGGGGACTCAATGGTACGGCTCAACCAACGTTTACTTTAACAGAACTTACTCATATTGTGAATATTACAAAAACAAGTGGCCGACCTGTTGTAGCTCATGCATCTACTACTGAGGGTATGAAAAATGCAATTTTAGCGGGTGTAGAAACAATAGAGCATGGTGATAATGGTACTGATGAAATTTGGAAATTGATGGTCGAAAAAAATGTAGCCCTCTGCCCTACTTTGGCAGCTGGTGATGCTACAAGCCAATATAAAGGTTGGAAAAAAGGTAAAGAGCCGGAACCCGAACGCCTTACAGAAAAGAGAAAATCATTTTCAGGAGCATTAAAAGCAGGTGTGAAAATATGCTTTGGTGGCGATGTTGGTGTGTTTGCCCATGGAGATAATGCTAGAGAATTGGAAATGATGGTTGACTATGGCATGAGTCCGATGAATGCCTTGAAATCGGCCACAAGCACAAATGCTGATGTATTTCATATTGAAAAGGAAGTGGTCAGAATAAAATCTGGCTTATTAGCTGATATACTGGTAGTTGAGGGCGATCCAACGAAAAGTATTTCAGATATCAGAAAGGTAAAGTTGGTTTTAAAGGATGGTGTATTTGTGAAGTAAAAAATTAGTATTTCCCATATTTACAGTCAACGCTAATAAAAGCTCGTAAGTTACTGCCAGTCAAAGCTTTAAAATTTGGGCCAAAAACAACTTTAGTTCCAGAAATAATTTGCGAAGGTGTGTTTCCTGAGTTAGCTTCAACAATGCAATTGATGCCAACATCAATTTGGCCTAATCGATGCAAATTAGTTTGTTATTTGAGAATTCAAAATTGAATTAAGTTTAATTTCATTTTTAACTTTTGAAATTTAATATATAAAAAAAGGCCAGAAATTATTTCTAGCCTTTTTTAAAAACAAAATGGGTTTAATAACTAATTAATCATTAGTTAATTTACCTCTCAATGCACGTGGAATATCGATAGTAGCCACAGGATTTGAACCATTTACTAAAATCTCACAACCAGGCACTGTCAATTTAGAAACCTTCAATGTTTGACCTAATTCCATTCCTGTTATATCAGCAGTAATAAACTCAGGAATTGAAGCAATTTGACCTTTAATTTTCAATTTGCGTAACTTCAGAACAGTTTTACCTCCTTTCAATACACCAGGCGAAGTGCCAACAATTTTGATTGGTATTTCAACTTTTACGTCTTTTCCTTCTCTAATTTCAAGAAAATCGACATTCAAAATCATTTCATTAACTGGGTGAAAAGTAGCATCTTGCAAAATTGCATGGTGTATTTCACCTTCAATATTCAAAATAACTTCATACACCTCTGGCGAGTACAATAACTCACGGAAAAGGATCATTGGCACAGCAAAATGCACCTGAGCAGCCCCACCATACAATACACATGGAGCAAGCGATTCATTACGCAAATCTTTTGCCGACTTAGTACCTAAAGTTTCACGCTTGTACCCTACAATTTCTAATTTTTTCATTCTTTTTGTTTTGTGCATTCCGCCTGTCATATTCCCTTGCTTAAATCTACCAGCTATGAAAAGGAAAACTATCTTCGGAAGGCCTGTTAAAACTAATATTTTATAAATAAACTACTGATAGACTCATGATCACGAATTCTGCCGATTGCTTTTGCAAATAACTCAGCCACAGAAATTACTTTTATTTTTTCAGACGTTCCATTGGCAGGAATTGTGTCTGTAACCACCAATTCAGTTAAAACCGAATTAGAAATATTGTCATAGGCAGCACCCGAAAGTACGCCATGTGTGACAACTGCACGAACTGATAGTGCACCTTTGTCCATAATCAATTGAGCCGCTTTGCACATGGTGCCGCCTGTATCAATTAAATCGTCAACTAGTACCACATGGGCATCTTTTACATTACCAATCAACTGGATGGAGGCAATTTCGTTGGCTCTCTTGCGATGTTTATCGCAAATAACCATATCGGCATTGAAATATTTGGCCATATGGCGAGTACGCACCACACCACCTACATCGGGTGAGGCAAATACTATATTCTCTAGATTTAACGACCTCAGATAAGGCACAAAAATGGCAGTACCTTCCAAATGGTCTACTGGAAAATCGAAAAACCCTTGAATTTGGCCTGCATGCAAGTCCACGGTCATCAGACGATCGGCGCCAGCTGCAGTTAAAAGATTTGCGACTAACTTTGCACCTATTCCTACACGAGGTTTGTCTTTTCGGTCTTGTCGAGAATAGCCAAAATAGGGCATTACCACTGTAACTTGATGCGCAGAAGCCCTACGAGCACCATCGACCATGTGTAGCAATTCAAATAAATTACTAGCTGGTGAATGGGTACTTTGTATCAAAAAAACATCACAACCACGTATACTTTCATCAAAACTGGGTAAAATTTCGCCATCAGCAAAAACTTGTACTGAGTTGGCGCCCAGCTCTTTACCATAAAATTTGGCAATATCATTCCCTAAACTTTTTGATGAGGATCCTGCAAATATTTTTACTGCATTAATGGAAGCCATATTCCTAGTTGTGAGTGATGAGTGGTGAGTTATGAGTAAAAACCCTAAATCGATACACTCAAAAGTTGTTTTTCGAGGCGCAAAATTACGTATTTATGAGTGATTTTGCAAAAATTATTTCATTTTTACTTATTTATCGTTTTAGGATTGATTTTGCAATAATAAATTCGGAATTGTCTCAACTTATTCTTCTATCTTTTACGAAATTTATTCCGATAAAACTTAGGTAGGCAAAACTTGATCCAATTATTGCCCCAAAAACCACATCCAAAGGATAATGAACACCCACGTAAATCCTTGAATAAGAAATAATTACAGCCCAAAAAAATAAAGAAATTGTATATTTATTTTTGCCAAAAAAAAGAAAAATTGAAGTTGCCAATGCAAAACTATTGGCCGCATGGCTTGAACAAAATCCAAATTTGCCTCCGCAGTCCGTAACCATATGAATTAATCCATTTAAGCTTGGTTCATGACATGGACGGAGGCGACCAACCAAAGGTTTTAATATAGATGAGCAGAATTGATCAGTAATTAAAACTGCCAAAAGTATTGTGATAATTTGAATTACAGCCTCTTTTCTGTTTTTATAAATCAACCAAAAAATCAATATTAAATAAGCTGGAAACCAAGTGTCTCTTCGTGTAATTTGCTCCATTATTGGGTCTAACAAATTGTTATGTAAGGAGTTGAGGTAAAGGAAGAGTTGAGTGTCAAGGGTTTTGAGGGTTTGCATATTGGGTTTATTGTGGGATAGTATCAGTCACTGGAAAATGCAAATGAACTTGGTCGTGCATAGTGTAAAGTCTATATCTTTTCCCATCGTTTACTAAAATGCTACTTGATTTATTATCTTCCAAAATTGGGTTTTTCGGGTATTTTTTCCAGTGAATTAAATCTTTTGATACTGCTACGTTTGTAGTCCAAGTTCGCCAGTCTTCAAAGGCAGAGGCATGATAATATCCATAATATAGCCCTTTATATTTTACAATTTGATTTATAGCCACTGCAAATTTATCATAAGCGTCAGGCCCCATTTTTATTACAGGTTCATCTTGAACATTTTTCCAAATTTTAAGATCTTTTGAAGTTGCTAGCCAAATTCCTAAATCACCACGCTCATAAAACAGATACCAAGTGTCGTTTTCATGCCAAATGCAAGGAGTGCCATATGCTCCTTTTGAAATTGGCAACCCATTGGTTTGTAAAATTTTGAGATTACCTTTTTCAGTCCAATCAATTCTATTTTTAGAAGTCAATAAATGCGCAATATCATCTTTTCCCTCGGCAAACATATAATAAGTACTGGCAACCTTAATTATTGACATATCTTCAACCCAACCTTTTTCATAAATTGGATTTGAACTATATCGTTTCCAAGCTATTCCATCATTTGAAGTTGCATAACCCAAATGCATTTCTGATTCATCTTTCATATAACCAGTATACCACAAATGGTAAATACTATCTTCCTTCAAAATATACCCTCTTTCACGTATTTTTTTGTCCCAAGTGGAAGTGTCAGTACCTGTAAATACTGGATTTTTATTATAACTTTTAAAATTCACCAATTCATTGGGGAATTCATTTGTCAAGTTTTCCTGTTTTGGGGAACTGCATTTTACAAAAAAGAATAATATTATTAAAGAAAGAAATGCAAATTGATAATTCCTGTACATAAAAATTATATCTTATATATAAGTAAAATTAGTTTTTTTATAAAATACCTAAAAACCAATCACCCCCCTCACCTTCCTAATCGTCTCACTAGCAATTATTTGCGCTTTCTCCTCTCCTATTTTCAGCTTGGATTCTAGTTCTAGAGTATTGGCTAAATAATAATTAAATATCTCTCTTTCTTTGGCAAATTTCATCCATAAAATATTAAAAAGAGCCGTTTTGGCATGACCGTAACCGTAGCCACCTTCCAAATATAAGTTTCGCATTTTGGCAACGTCGTCTTCATCTGCCACCAAACTGTATAAAGCAAATACATTGCAAGTGTCAGGATTTTTCTTGTCTTCAACTGATAATGAATCCGTTACAATACTCATTACCACTTTTTTCAACTCTTTTTCGCCTAAAAATATATCTAAATAATTGTTAAGACTTTTACTCATTTTTTGGCCATCTATACCGGGAATTGTCATCACATTTTCATCAATAATTGACTTAGGCAATGTTAAAATCTCCTCTTTATAGCAATGATTAAAAGCTGTGGCCATATCACGGGTCATTTCTAAATGCTGCTTTTGATCTTTGCCAACTGGCACAAAATGAGCATGATACAATAAAATATCGGCCGCTTGAAGCACAGGATAAGTAAAAAGCCCCGCATTTACATCAGCTAATTTATCGGATTTATCTTTAAAACTGGTTGCATTAGCCAACATCGGGTAAGGCGTAAAGCAGTTCAAATACCACATCAATTCGGTGTGATAAGCAGCCAAACGAGATTGGCGATAGAAATAGTTTCGTTCAGTATCAAAGCCAAAAGCCAACCAAGCGGCTGCCATGGCATGCGTATTTTCGATTAATTGTTGCGGATTTTTAAGGCTAGTTAGCGTATGTAAATCGGCAATAAAAAGGAATGATTCGTTTTCTGGCTTTTGCGACAAAGCCACAGCTGGCACAATTGCACCTAATATATTACCCAAATGTGGGCGGCCAGAGGCCTGTATTCCTGTTAGTATTCTTGACATATTACAAATTTCGGTTTTTTAAAATATATTTATAAGCTTTTTATGTTTTTTTTGGTTTAATATTTTACATAAAATAGTTGAAATTTTCTGCAACAAACGTTCTTCTGCGTTCAACAACATGCCGAGTGTACGCCCAAAAACATCTAGAAAACCTTAAAATGGAATATCAATAATCAAAGGAACAATTTTGAATTGCTGTAATTTGTCGTTAGGGGTATAGTTAAATCGAACGCCAACTTCAATTGGAACTAAAAACCGCATAACATTAAAAATAGTACTTAAATCAACTCCAAATGAGTTATAGCCTAGCTTTCTGGTAATATTTTTTGCATCAAGATAGGTCCCCTGTCCTAAGTCGGCAAAAAAACCTGCTTTAATTCTTTGAAAATAAAGCAATCGTCCCAATGCAAAATCGGGATCAGCAATCGGAATTTTATAATCGATGGAGGCCATTGTAATTTTATCGAACAGTGAATAATCGTAGCCTCTAGGAAACGCCACAGGGCTTGAAAAATAGTAGCTATTTTTAGCTCCATTGGCCAAATAATTACCTCTGAATCGAATAATATCATGCTTACCGATACCTGGAAACACCAAACTTCCTTGAACAGCAAATAAATTTGACTGCAGATTGTTACCAAAAGGTGTATTTCTTGAATAAATAAGTGCACTTTGCTCCCATCTTGAGCCGACATCACGTTTTGCAATCTTTCTCTTTCTGGAAAAATTTATATAATTGGTGACCGATTGGATAGAACTGCCTCCTATTTGAGAAGTAAATCTATTTTTTAAATCATAACCTTGACCTTCAATATGTGAGAAGTTAGTTCCTATATCTAATTTATTATAAAACTTGTTTCTTTGAAAATTAAATGGAAGTTTTATGCCCAATCCGATTGCCTGTTGCCTCCAATTATCAACAAGTGCAACAGTTTGGTCTTTAAGTGTGCCTTTTGGAATAGTAGTTTGACGGCCCTCATTTTCAAAACCAAGGCTAATAATTGGGTAAAAACCCTCATAATTTATATTCGCAAAATAACTAGATTGCCTTTCAGTTGGGTTATAAGTTCCTCCTATTGAGGTAGTTGTAGTACTCAATAAGTCTTGTGAATCAATACCTAATGCCAATGAATTACCTGTAGAGGAAGCTACAAAACCCCAACTACTTAAGTTGAAAATATTCCATTTGCTATATTTTGTGGATTTTATTTTATGATTAATAATTGAATTTGAGAACTTTTTATTGGCCTCATCGAGCATCCAATTTCCAAAATGTTTTACTGTTTTTGATTCATCTGAATTCATTTCAATCAAATTTGAAACTTCAAAAGGAATTTTGGCAACCCTATGGCCTAAGCTTGTAAAATCGGTAAATATTATTTCTTTACTATTTTCTGAAAATACTCCATTAAAAGCCCCAAATTTTGCATTAGTAAATGCATAGGTTTTACCGTTATTCAAGTTCAAAAGGTAAATATTGTCAATGCCATTTTGTGCATTATTATAAAGTAAGAGGCTGTCTTTCAGTATTGGGTGAGCATAATTATTATTAGAATATGGCAATAAATTTATTACCCTGCCAGTCTCTATATCAATTTGTTGCATAGTTTTTTTATTATTCAACAAGGCAACTACTACAATTGATTTGCCATCATTTGACCAACTTGGATGTTGGTAAAACACATTTTCCTTATTATCAAATTCGTTAAAAACCATACCCGATTCAGCATTCATCATTTGAAGGCTATATTTACCTGATTCAGAAGTATTTACTGCAACTATTTGCCTACCATCTGGGCTAATTGAGGGTGCAGCTAGCCTTGCCTTTTTTGTCAATTGCTGTACTTTGCCTGTTTCCAAATCTAGCGTTTTTATATTTGAAAAATTTCTCATAGTCCACCTTGGATCTGGCATAAATTCCGCCCAAACCACCTTGTTATTTGAAACGGAAAGCGTAAGACCATCATTTAAAGCTCCTATTTCAAAAACTTTTTTCTCACCTAATTTTTCGTCTAAAATCACAAATTGTGCAATATGGCTCAAGCCTGATTTCAAAGCCAATACTTTGCCCTCAGATAATATTTGCGGGTATTCATAATTGGTATAATATTTTGATTTTGAATAGTTTAAATAGTTTTTATCATAAAGTATTTTATTTTCGATTTGGCCCGAAACCTGTTTTTTCAAATCGCTATATACTATTTTATATACTTGATCTATGCTTTTTCCAGTAACTTTTTTAATGTTATTTGAGAAAGAAAAAGGATAAAAAGGAAATTTATAAGTACTTTCTAAGATTTTATCCCAAATATCGAACCCATATTTATCTTTCATATAGGACGTTATATTATAACCCAACACATAATGATTTGGAATATTGTTTTTGTAAGATCGTCCATTGGCTTTCGAAAATGAAAACGGTTTATCATAATCAATTAATTGTGAGCGCATTAACATTGAAAAATTTGGTATTGCGCCCCGGCCCGATGTAGAAAAAGCAGTTTCAATACCTACTGCATCACCTTCCCAAAACCAGGATGGTACTACAATATTTGTCAAGCCGCTTAACCCATAATTTCCTATAAATGGATATAAAATTTTGGTTAAGCCAGTCAACGATTTTTCAAATTGTACCACATGCCGGAACTCATGAGTTGCCAATTGATCTAACCAATTATAAGTGCCTAAAAGTGTATAATCTTGTGGGGGTGTTATAAAAAACTCAGACCTACGAGGTGTATAAGTAACAAACCCATTTGAAACGGTATTTTGATTTTGAAATATTATTGATATCGGTCGTGGTGGCTTATTCAAGGAATTTGAAACCGGTAAATAATTTGCTTCCATTACATTAATCGTTCTATTGGCAATAGAATCCATTCCTTTTGGAAAAATGAACCTAAAATGATCTGTTTTCATTTTACTCCATTTCACACTTGTTGGATTGGTAGAAAGCTCTTGTGCAAAACTGAATTGAATAATCGCAAATTCGATTGCAATAGTAAAAATATAGTATTTGTATTTCATGTTGTTTACAAAAATAAATGGGCAGGTTTTTCAACCTGCCCAAAATTAATACCCGTAGTGTAATATTGTTAATTTTAATACGAAAATTTGCTACAAAAGGATGCCAAAACTAACAATATTGAAAAAAAAGCAACCTTTAATTATTTTTAATTTACATAAATTTTAATTTATTGAATTTTACTTTGCTCCAACTACCTATTTTCCTAAAATAAACCTAATCAATTTATGAAATATACTTAATCAAAAAACGAACCAATTTATCAATTTTCTTCGAATAAGGCGGATAAATAAAACTATTATTACCAAACTTTTGCTTTAAAACTGCTCTTTGGTTTGAAAACTCTAGAAAACCCCATTTACCTCCCGACTTTCCAATTCCAGAATTATTTACCCCACCAAAAGGAAGTTCAGTATGGCCATAATGCATCAATATATCATTTATTACTGTACCACCTGCTGACGTACTATTTAATATATTATCAATATTTGAATTTTTTGACGAATTTATATATAATGCCAATGGTTTTGGTTTATTATTTATGTAATTTATAACTTCTGAAACATCACTATATCCAATTATTGGCAATATTGGACCAAATATTTCCTCCTGCATCAATTTCATTGAGTCATTAACATTATCAATTATTGTAGGAGAAATATACCGATCATTTTCATTCATTTCCCCTCCATAAACTACCTTTGCACCTTTTGACACAGCGTCATCTACCAAGAATTTTACTCTTTGAAAATGGCGATCATTCACAATTCTACAATATGATTCAGACTTTTCAATACCCTCATTATCAGAATTATACATTGATTCCATTGCTGAAATAGATGCTTTTACTAAATCATCTTTTATAGAATTTTGTACAAATGCATAGTCAGGAGCGATACAAGTTTGGCCATTGTTGAACAATTTACCCCAGGCTAATTTTTCAGCAGTTTTCTTAATATTTGCAGTTTCATCTATTATTACTGGCGACTTCCCTCCTAATTCCAAAGTAACGGAAGCTAAATTTTTAGCAGCGGCTGTCATTACTATTTTACCCACATTTGGGCTACCAGTGAAGAAAATATGGTTAAATGGCAACTTTAACAGCTCAGTAGTAATGTCAACACCACCTTCGATTACCGCAATCTCGTTTTCAGGAAACAATTCGGTAATCATTTCCTTTATTAATTTGGATGTATTTGGGGTAATTTCTGAAGGCTTTAATATTATAGTATTTCCAGCTGCAATCGCCTGAACTGTAGGCTTTAATGACAAATTGAAAGGATAATTCCAAGGCGCAATTATTAAACAATTCCCTTTGGCTTCAAACTGCACCCATGCTGAGCTACCAATCATATTCATTGGCGTAGAAACTCGCTGAGGTTCAGCCCATTCAGCCAAATGCTTAATTAAATGATTGATTTCACCTTTAACAATCATTATTTCAGAAATCAAAACCTCGGTAGGGTGCTTTTTGAAATCTGCGAAAATTGCTTTTTGGATTTTTTCTATATTGTTTTCAATATAATTCAAAACAGCTTTTAACTTTGTAATACGCTGACTGACAGTTGTATTACGAATTGTAAACGTATTTTCCTGTTGTGATCGAAAAATCTCTTGTAATTTATCAACAGTAACTGAAATATCAAATGCTTGCTCTACCAATGAAATTGAGTTTAAAAAGCTTCAAAAAGAAATAATTTGAGTAAACCATTTAATAAAACTGAAATGGGGATTTGAATTTACAAAAAAATATTACAAGAAAATACAATTCAATAAAAAAATATTTATTCTATTGTTATAATAATGCAAGTATATTGCTAAATTTATAATTAGTATTATTTAGTATTCTATACTAATTTGACCTAATGCACTCATTTTCAATTTATTGATATTAAATATTCCTAAAACACTATAGCCAATGACTATTGTAAGTAATAATATTAAATATTTACGCCGGTTGAACGGATTAACTCAGGAGCAATTCTCAAGACGAATCGGCATAAAACGCTCATTATTAGGTGCTTATGAGGAAGCCAGGGCCAATCCTAACCTCGATAACTTGCAAAATATGGCAAAAACCTTTGGTACTACCGTAGATGCTTTAATAAAAACTGATATAAGAAAAATAAGAGAAACACCCGGACTTAACTATCAAAATAATCAGACAAATTCTGCAAATAGGCCATCAATTACAGATGTTAATTTTGATGTACCACCAATCGCAAATGTAATCGACAAATACTTTACAGATGTGCCAGTGGGCCCAGTTAGAAATGTAAATCATGAACCTGAAATTAGTGAAAAAATTGATAATGAGCCTATTGCAATTAAAACTAATGTAAATAGCTATTCACCACCTGTAAATTACACTAATAGCAATTTACAAAATCAAGTGATTGGTATTCCTTTTGTAAATAAAAATGAGTTAACAAATTATATTGCAAAACGAAACTTGAATCCTTATTTGAATTCATTGCCACAAATTATTTTGCCCAATATTTCAAATAAGCTAGCCCGTGCTTTTGCTGCCAATGATGAGTTTCCACAAGAGGGTACAATTGTTATTGGCGAAATTGTTGATAGAAATTCAACTATAGCTGAAGGCCAACATCATATAATAATTTGCTCCGATGGCAGGCAGCTTTTCCGAAGACTATATGACCATACTCGAATAAAAGGTTGCTACCTACTTAGCTCTGACGACCACCAGATATCAAGCACAGAAATACCTGAAAATCAAGTAGTTGAAATTTTAAAATTTATTGCTCATATTGGTTACAATGTTCCAAAGGGAAATAACCAAAACCCGAAAATCAAAAATCTAATTGAAGAATTGTATCGTGAAAGTGGTAGAATTTGATTTTTAACCAATATTTTCTTAAACTAATTTGCTTCTAAAGAGTTTGTAAATAAAATTGACCATAAAACTCTGTTGAGGTACTTTATTCAATCAAAATCATTTTACAAAATTTATTTTATGACCATTCAACCATCACTTCTTCCCTTCCTAACTGACCTTGCCAATAATAATAATCGTGAATGGTTTGAAACAAACAGAAAAAGATATGAATCAGAAAAGGCTGCATTTCAACAAGTTATAGGTTATTTATTGAAAGAAATTGGTCAATTCGAAAACTTGGACGGCCAACAAATTAAGGATTGCAGTTATAGAATTAATCGTGATATTCGTTTCTCGCCTGATAAATCACCTTATAAAAAGAACTTTTCATGTAGCTTTGAGCAAGGCGGAAAAAAATCAGGTAAGGCTGGCTTTTATTTGCATATTCAACCTGGCAATTCCTTTTTGGCTGGTGGTGCCTGGGGGCCAAGTAAAGAGCAATTGGCAGCAATCAGGCAAGAAATTGATTATAATAGTGAGAATTTTTTGAAAATAATTGAGGATTCGACATTCAAATCGATTTACTCAAAAATAGAAGGTGATGGCTTGAAAAATGCGCCAAAAGGCTACTCAAAAGACCATTCTCAGATAGAAATATTAAAGAAAAACCAATTGTATGTCATGCATAAATATACTGATGCTGAGATACTTGAATCAGTTTTTCTCGACAAAGTGGTTTCGCATTGCAAAACTATGAAACCCTTCGCTGATTGGATAAATTTAGTTTGCTTTTGAGCTAAAAAAATTAATCAATTCTAATTTTGGAAGGTAAAAGTATCCATTTAATGCATTTTGACTCAGCAATAAAATTTTGAGGTACCGCTGGGTGAGGGATAGAAATGGAAATCCTTGTGGCTGGCAAAGCCGCCACAAGATTGGAATGAATAGCCCGACCACTGGCTTGCCGTGGGCACCCCCAAAAGAAAAAAAATCAAGCAATTTCTTCACAATTCTGGCTGCTAAAAATCGAATATTTTTCTTATTTTTACATTAATTCAATAGCAATAATTCTACTAAAATGCAATTCTCTCACCTTCACGTACATACACAATTTTCCCTGCTTGATGGTGCCACCGATATTACTAAATTGTTGGACAAGGCAGTTGCTGATAATATGCCAGCTGCTGCTATAACTGACCATGGTAACATGTATGGGGTGTTTAAATTTGTGGCGGAAGCCAACAAAAAGAAGATAAAACCAGTTGTGGGATGTGAGTTTTATCTGGTGGAAGACCGCCATAAAAGAGCTTTCACAAAGGAGCAAAAGGACGTGAGAAATCACCAGCTTTTTTTGGCAAAAAATGAATTGGGCTATAAAAATTTAGTAAAATTATGCTCTCTAGGCTTCATGGAAGGCCTTTATGGCAAATACCCGAGGATAGATAAAGAGCTTGTACTAAAGTACCATGCAGGGTTAATAGCTACCACTTGCTGTATTGGTGCATCAGTACCCCGTAAAATTTTGCGAGAAAGTGAAGAGGCGGCTGAAATTGAATTCAAATGGTGGCTCGACATATTTGGAGAAGACTATTATGTTGAGTTGCAAAATCATGATATTCCTGACCAATTAATTGTGAATGAGGTACTTATACGTTTTGCAAAAAAGTACAATGTTAAAATTATTGCCTCTAATGACACACATTATTTGGAGCAAGCTGACTCAAATGCACACGATATTTTATTGTGCATAAACACGGGCGAGAAACAAAGCACACCCACTTATAAAGATATTGACGATAATGAGTCGGGCACCACGAAAGGTCGACGATTCGCCTTTTATAACGACCAATTTTATTTTAAAAGCACACAAGAAATGACCCGACTTTGGAGTCATATTCCTGAAGCGATAGACCATACCAATGAAATAGTTGGAAAAATAGAAACACTCGACCTTAAAAAGGACATACTTTTACCCAATTTTGTAATACCAACAACCTACACTTCTCAAGATGATTATTTAAGAGATATTACTTACGAAGGGGCTAAAAAACGTTATGGTGAAATAGATCAAATTACACAGGAACGCATTGATTTTGAGTTACATGTGGTGAAAACGATGGGCTTTGCTGGCTACTTTTTAATTGTAGCTGATTTTATAAAAGCGGGTCGAGATATTGGTGTATTTATTGGCCCAGGTCGTGGCTCAGCAGCTGGTTCGGTGGTGGCTTATTGTATTGGAATTACAAATATTGACCCAATAAAATTCAATTTGCTCTTTGAGCGTTTTTTAAATCCCGATCGAAAGTCGATGCCCGATATTGATACGGATTTTGATGATGAGGGCCGCCAAAAAGTAATAGACTATGTGGTTGATAAATATGGGAAAAATCAAGTGGCACAAATAATTACTTACGGCACAATGGCGGCCAAAAGTAGTATTAAAGATGTAGCTCGGGTGCTTGATTTGCCTTTGAACGATTCCAATTATTTGGCCAAACTGGTGCCTGATAGACCAGGAACCACATTAGATCGAGTAATGAACGGCGCTCTCACGGGCGCAGGCTCGATTACCGATAAAGACAAAGAAAATTATAGTGGCGATGACCTTGAAAACATAAAAAAGCTTCGTGAAATTCGTAAAGGCACTGACATTCAAGCAGATGTGATTCGAGAGGCTTTGATATTGGAAGGTTCTGTTCGAAATACTGGCCTTCACGCTGCAGGTATTATCATTGCTCCGTCGGATTTAAGTGATATTTTACCAGTATCTACATCCAAAGAAACCAACCTGTTGATTACTCAATATGAAGGTAAAATAATTGAAGATGCTGGTGTAATTAAAATGGACTTTTTAGGCCTGAAAACACTTACCATTTTAAAGGATTGTTTGGTATTAATTAAAGAAAACTACAATTTGGAAATCGATTTGGATGAAATTCCATTTGATGACCCTTTGGTATATGAATTGTATCAAAAAGCAGAAACAAACGGCACTTTCCAGTTTGAGTCGGCAGGTATGCAGAAGCATTTACGTGACTTAAAACCCGATCAATTTGGCGATTTAATAGCTATGAATGCCCTTTTCAGACCGGGCCCAATGGAATATATTCCAAATTTTATTGCAAGAAAACATGGTAGAGAGCCCATAAAATATGACTTGCCAGAAATGGAGGAATATTTGGCGGAAACATATGGCATTACTGTATATCAAGAACAGGTGATGTTACTTTCACAAAAAATTGGAGGTTTTACAAAAGGAAAAGCCGACTATTTGCGTAAAGCGATGGGAAAGAAAGATAGGGCGATGATTGACAAGCTAAAGCCTGAGTTTATGGAAGGTGCCATGAAAAAAGGTCATCCTGAAACCGTTTTGAATAAGATTTGGACTGATTGGGAGGCTTTTGCACAATATGCATTTAACAAATCGCATTCCACATGCTATGCTTATGTGGCTTATCAAACTGCTTATTTGAAAACCCACTACCCTTCTGAATTTATGGCTGCGGTTATGTCTAATTCATTGGGCAATATCGAAAAGATTACTTTCTTTATGGAGGAATGTAAACGCATGGGCATGAAGGTATTAGGGCCTGACATCAATGAGTCGTCACGAGCTTTTGCAGTAAATAAAAATGGCCAAATTAGATTTGGTCTAGGCGCAATAAAAGGCACTGGTGATGCTGCAGTTGAGTCTATTATTGAAGAACGTAAAACTAATAGGGAGTATAAAGATATTTTCGACTTTGTGAAAAGGGTTAATCTACGCACTGTAAATAAGAAAACGTTGGAGTCATTAGTGTACGCAGGTGGTTTTGATTGTTTTCCTGAGATTCCACGATCGGCCTATTTTGAAGAGTCTGAGAATTCGAATTTTATTGAAAAATTAATAAAATTTGCAAATAGAGCCACAGAAGACGCCAATGCTTCACAGGTTTCACTTTTTGGCTCTGCATTAATGGCTGGTGAAATGGAAATTCCAACACCTAAATTCCCCGAAGTGGTTGAATGGAACCAGATGGAAAAATTGAAATATGAAAAAGAAGTAGTGGGAATTTATATTTCAGGCCACCCACTTGATGACTTTAAGCTTGAGTTAGATACTTTTTGTAGCTCCACTGTTGATGTAATGATGGAATATAAAAATAAAGATGTAGCCATTGCTGGTATCGTAACAAAATCAATTGAGCGATTTTCGAAAAATGGTAAACCTTTTGTTATTTTCACAATTGAAGACTATTCGGGAGCACAAGAAATTGCACTTTTTGGAGAAGATTATATTAAATTCAATCAATATATTGAAATTGACAGGTTTTTATATTTGAAAGGCCAAATAAAACCTCGTTGGAATCAGGAAGATAATTGGGAATTTAAAATAGGCAGTATTCAACTTTTGGCAGAAATTCGTAAAAAGTTAAGTAAAGAATTGAAAGTACAAATTGAGCTCAATAAAATAGACAATAATTTAGTAAATAGTATTCAAGACCTACTTTTAGCCCACCCTGGCGACTTGGGACTTACTGTATCAATAATAGATTCGGAAGCCAATGTAACTATGATTTCTAGAAAAAATCGAGTTGATCCAACCAACGATTTACTGAACGAATTAGCTGAAATTGAAGGTGTTATTGTGAAATTAACTTAATAATATGATTTTTTTGAATTATATTTAAAAAAAGTCTAATATAATTTTTTCAATATTTGAACTTTTTGAATATTTAGATTTGTTAACTATTCAGATAAAAAATATTAATAACGAAATATAAATTAAAAATAAATAAAATGGGAAAAGCAATAATTGCAACAGACGCCAACTTTCAAGAATTAATCAATTCAGACAAACCAGTTTTAGTAGACTTTTGGGCAGAATGGTGTGGCCCTTGTAAAATGATTGGACCAATAGTTGAAGAATTAGCAGGTGAGTTTGAAGGGCAGGCAGTAATTGCAAAAATGGATGTTGACACCAATCCAAACGTTTCTGCTCAATTTGGCATTCGTTCAATACCTACTTTGATGGTTTTCAAAAATGGAGAAATGGTTGATAAGCAAGTTGGGTTGGTGCCTAAGCATGTATTAGCACAAAAATTGACTGCTCAGTTGTAATAAAAGAATTTAATTTTGATCATAAAAAAAGCACCAGATTTGGTGCTTTTTTTATGTCTTTATTGCAATCTTTATTTATTCCAATTTACATCAAATTTATTTAGAACTTTTTTCTAATTTTCACCTGACTCTTCATGCAAAATTGCTAGCTCTTTTATTATTTGTTTTATTTATTCAATTGTATCCAAGATATTAAGTAATTACGAGGATAACTAAATTTACAAAAAAATCCTGCAAACCGAAGCTTATAGGATTTTTCAATAAATAACTAATTGTTATTTTATTTTATATTTAATGAATCTAAAACAACTTTTCCAACAGTCGATTTTTCCAAATTCGATGGAGAAATTTGTATTTCTTTAGGTTTCATTTCTTCCATTTGAATCATTTGCAAATCTGTTTTAGACTCTGAATTAACAGCAATATATGGTGCAATTACCAATGAAACGATTGACATTAATTTAATCAAAATATTCATTGATGGGCCAGAAGTGTCTTTGAACGGATCACCAACTGTATCTCCAGTAACAGAAGCCTTATGGGGCTCAGATTTTTTGTAGTAAGTTTGTCCATCAATAACGGCCCCTTTTTCAAATGATTTCTTAGCATTATCCCAAGCACCACCAGCATTTGACTGAAACAAGCCCATTAATACACCTGAAACAGTAACACCAGCCAATAAACCTCCTAAAACTTCAGGTCCCATTGTAAAACCAATAAGTACTGGTGTAATTAAAGCAATTGCACCAGGCAAAATCATTTGTTTGATAGATGCCTCAGTGGAAATCGCCACGCATTTTTCATATTCTGGCTCAGCTTTATATTCCATAATACCCGGAATTTCTCGAAACTGACGACGCACCTCATTAACCATTTCCATGGCAGCTTTACCCACTGCCGAAATACATAATGCACTGAAAATGAATGGAATCATACCACCTACAAACAAACCAGCTAATACATCGGCCTTGTAAATATCGATTGCCTTAATACCTGCAATTCCAACAAAAGCTGCAAACAAAGCTAAGGAAGTTAAGGCAGCTGAAGCAATTGCAAATCCTTTTCCTGTTGCGGCAGTTGTATTACCAACAGCATCTAAATTATCGGTACGTTCACGAACGGAAGGGTCTAATTGACTCATTTCGGCAATACCACCTGCATTATCAGCAATTGGGCCGAATGCATCAATTGCTAATTGCATAGCTGTAGTGGCCATCATACCAGCAGCAGCAATTGAAACTCCATATAGACCAGCAAATTTGTAGGAGAAAATAATACCAGCTGCCAATACCAAAATTGGTAAAACTGTTGACTCCATACCCACGGCTAGGCCACCAATAATGTTTGTAGCGTGACCTGTTCCTGATTTTTCAATAATAGATTGAACAGGACGCTTGCCCATTGCAGTATAATATTCGGTAATAAGGCTCATTAAAGTACCAACTGTAAGACCAACCAAAATTGAATAAAATACGCCGTTGGCTGTAAAATCAAATCCCCGAAGACTTAAATTTTCAGGCAAAATATATTTTACTAAAAAGAAACAAGAAACCAATGTAATGGCTACTGAAGCCCAGTTACCTATATTTAATGCATTTTGAACTGAATCAGTTTCTTTTTTTATTCTAACAAAAAGTGTGGAAACTAGTGAAGCTAAAAGACCAACACCGGCTATCATCATCGGTAATAATACTGGAGAATAACCACCAAAATTATCAGAAACTGATATTTCTTGACCCAAAACCATTGTTGCCAAAATTGTAGCTACATAAGAACCGAACAAATCGGCACCCATACCTGCTACATCACCTACGTTATCTCCAACATTATCTGCAATTGTTGCTGGGTTTCGCACGTCATCCTCAGGAATGCCAGCTTCAACCTTTCCTACAAGGTCAGCACCTACGTCGGCAGCTTTTGTATAAATACCTCCTCCTACACGTGCGAAAAGGGCGATTGACTCAGCTCCTAACGAAAAACCTGCCAGTACTTCTATGGCTTTCTTCATTTCGTCAGATGTAAGCGCCATGTCTTTTGCAAAATAATTATAAAGCGCTATAAATAAGCCCCCTAAACCTAAAACGGCAAGGCCAGCAACGCCCATTCCCATTACAGAACCACCTGTAAATGAAACGTTTAAGGCTTTTGCTAAGGATGTTTTTGCCGCTTGAGCAGTACGAACGTTGGCTTTAGTGGCGGCTTTCATACCAATGTAACCAGCCAAAGCTGATAAAAATGCACCTAATAAAAAGGAAACTGCAATTAAAGGTGAAGAGTGTATTGGGTTGGCTTCTGTGCCTTCATTACTTCCTAAAAAGAACAATAAAACTGCAGTAGGAATGGCAAACCAAAATAAGATTTTCCATTCAGCTTTTAAGAAGGCAATTGCGCCATCGGCAATATAACCTGAAAGTTTAACCATTTGGGCATCGCCTGTTTCTTGACGAGACACCCAATTGTATTTGATAAAAGTGTAGGCTAGGCCAATTATACCGAAAAGAGGCACTAAATAAATAATAGAATCCATAATTTTGTTTTAATGGGATTTTTTGAAATTTGAATTTGCAAAATTAGCCATTTCTATCTATTTAAAAAATTGAGTTCTTGAAAAAGTCTGATTTTTTGGCTATTTGGTCGTTTTTATGTAAAAAAAAGACAATTTTAAGAGTTTTTATCTGTAAATTGTTGCTTCATTTTTTGGAAATATAAAATCAAATTTTATTTATTAATTTATGCGAAAGTTCCTTTTTGTAGTTGCCCTTTTTTTTTATAATTCAACAATTTCTTCTCAAAACTTACCCAATTATTCTCCAAATGAAATTTTGCTAAACATGAAAAAACTCAATGTTTTGGGCTCCGCATTATACGTGGCAGCGCATCCAGACGATGAGAATACAGTGATGCTCAGTTGGTTAGCTAAAGAAAAAATGGTTCGAACTTCCTATTTATCAATTACTCGTGGCGACGGTGGTCAAAACTTGATTGGCCCAGAACAGTCTGAGCTACTAGGTCTTATTCGAACTCATGAGCTTTTGGCTGCACGAGCCATTGATGGCCCTGAGCAATATTTTACTTCCTCAGCTGACTTTGGTTTTTCAAAAACCACGGATGAGACTTTGAAAATTTGGGATGAAGAGAAAGTACTTGGTGATGTCGTTTGGAGAATACGAAATTTAAAACCTGATGTAATTATTTGTCGCTTTCCTCCAGATGCACGGGCTGGCCATGGAAATCATTCAGCATCGGCTGTTTTGGCTGAAAAAGCTTTCAAAATGTCAGGGGATCCTAGTAAATATCCTGAGCAATTGACAGCAGGACCAAATGGGAAGTTAGTTGAACCTTGGCAAGCAAAAAGAGTGGTTTGGAATACTTTCAATTTTGGTGGACCTAGCCAAGTACCAGCTGAAAAGGATTATATAAAAGTGGATATCGGAGGCTTCAATTCTCTTTTGGGTACTTCTTATCCTGAAATTGCTGCAGAAAGCCGCTCCCAACATAAAAGTCAGGGCTTTGGTGTACCTCGCAGAAGAGGTAATGTAGTTGAATATTTTGTTCATAAAGATGGTGAAAGAGCCGTTTCTGATGTATTTGATGGGGTGAATTTGAATTGGAATAAGGTAAGTCGTAGCTGGGGAATAGCTGAAGAAGTAAATAGAATGGTGAATGATTTTAAATTCGATAACCCATCGAAATCGTTGCCTGCTTTGATTAGTATAAATAAAAAGATACAAAACCTAGATGAGGGCTATTGGAAAACACAGAAAACAAAAGAGGTACTTGAATTAATAAAACTTTGTTCGGGAATATTTTTTGAAGCCAACACAACAGAATATATAGTGGCGCAAGGCGAGCCTGTGAAATTGAACTTTTCATTTGTCAATCGTTCAGAAACAGAAGTAAAGCTTAACAAAATTCAATTGCCAGAACTCGGTATTGACTCGGTTTTGAACAATATGATTTTACCTAATAATACTTTAAAACGATTTGATTTCACAAGAAATGTGCCTAAAAATAAGGCAATTACACAGCAATATTGGTTACAAAACCCAAAGATTTCAATAGGTAGATATAGCACAAATGCTGGCATAAATGATGGTGAGGCCATTTCTGAACCTTCCTTTATTGGTAATATTGAAATAAATTTAATGGGTGAAAAATTCAGCTTTAATGTACCGCTGGTCTATAAATATACGGATGAAATTAGAGGTGAGTTGTATCGAAACTTTGAAGTACGTCCTAAACTTACAGTCGATTTTATGGAACCTGTATATGTTTTGAACAAAAACACTTCAAAATTTTTAGAAATTAATTTAAAAGCTTATTCTCAAAATTTGAATGGTGTGGCTACTTTGAAATTACCGATAGGATGGGTGGCTAGTCCTAATGAAATACCCTTTAGTTTAAAAAATAAATTTGAAGAAACTAAATTGACCTTTCAAATTACCAACTCAGATAATTCAGATAATGGAAAAGTAGAAGCTATTGTTAAAATTGGGGAAAAATCTTTTAATCAATCGATTACTGAAATAAATTACGACCACATTCCTCCTTTAGTGCAATATCAAACTGCTAAAGCAAGCTTGATTAACAGCACGGTGAAAGTTACAGCCAAAAATATTGGCTATATCAATGGTGCAGGCGATGAAGTTGTAAAAGCACTTAGACAAATGGGAAGCAAGGTTACCGAATTGGGAGAAACTGAATTGGCCAACGATTTGTCAAAATATGATGCAATTGTGGTTGGTGTACGGGCATATAATGTAAATAAGCGTATGATTGTATATAATCCAATTCTTTTGAAATATGTGGAAAATGGCGGTAATTTGGTGGTGCAGTATCAAGTAAATAATTTCCTACAAAAAATGGAAGGTGGTATTGGCCCTTTTCCTTTCAAACTTTCGAGAGATAGAGTAACAGTTGAAGAAGCAGAAATTCGTATTTTAAGGCCAGATCACCCACTAATGAACTTTCCCAATAAAATTACCCAGGTCGATTTTGAAGGTTGGGTGCAAGAGCGAGGATTGTACTTTTCTAATGAATGGGATTCGAAATATGAAGCAATTTTAAGTAGTAATGACCCAGGCGAAAAGCCAATGAATGGAGGCCTAATTTACACAAAATATGGTAAAGGCAACTATATTTTTACAGGCTATGCTTTTTTTAGGCAACTTCCCTCTGGGGTGAATGGTGCCTATAAGTTGTTTGCCAACTTGGTTTCGGCAAAGAAAAATAAATAATTGGAAAAATGTCTTTAATTTCGGGACAAAAGTATTACCTTTGTGGGGTAAATAAATTTAATTGTTTAAAAAGTTATTCAAAGTAACTTATTCAATAATTAACATTTATTTAAATTTGGAATTAAGCACACATTTTTTTGAAATTACAAATTAGGAAACAACCATGGAAGATGGCTTTGAATTAAATATGTTAAACGAGCCAGAAATGGTTTACCAAAGGTATAATCCAAGCATTCAGGATAAATATAACATTGTATTGAATGCCCGTAATGGCTTGAGCACCAAAGCCTTTTATGATATTGTAATGCTTTCTGGCATAAAAAAAGAAGAGTTGGCTGATATTTTTCACACCACAATGAAAACAATTATGAGGTACGCACAAGCAGGTAAAAATATGGATATTACCACAAGCGAGCAAGCTTTAAAAATAATTGCTTTGTTTAAGCAGGGCAATGAGCTTTTCGGTGATATTCAATCTTTCAGGAACTGGTTAGGTAAGCCTCAATATGGTATTGGCCGCCAAATACCATTTCATTTATTACAAACTAGCTCAGGTATTGATCTTATTTCTGAGGAGCTTAGCCGCATGGAGTACGGTGCCACTGCTTAATTATGGAGGTTTATCGTATTTCGCATGAAAAATGGGCTGGCGTTTTGCAAAGTTCAGGAATGGCAGCTAGATGGAATTCGAATGGTGTTTTTGTTACTTATTCAGCCTCAACTAGAGCGTTGTCTTGCCTAGAAATGCTCGTTCATTTAACCGGAGAGCAAATTAAAACACCTTTTAAACTTTCTGTAATTTATATTCCTGACGAACTAAAAATTGAAAACTTTGGTGGATTTTATAATTCAGATTGGCCAGAATTTGAGAATTATTATCAAAGCCAAAGCATTGGCGATGAATGGGTTAGAAGCCAGCGAACTGGTATTCTAAGAGTGCCTTCAGCAATTATTAAAAATGAATACAATTATTTAATCAACCCGCAACATCCTGATTTCCTGAAAATTAAAGTTATGGAACTGGAGGATTTTGATTTTGATATGAGGTTAAAGGGGTAAAAAATATTACATTAATGTATAATTTAGTAGGAACACACTTTGAATCGTGTTCCTACTAAATTAAATCACTTCTATTTCCCTACACTCGCCCGAATAATATTCAGCGCCCCACCAGCCTTAAACCATTCAATCTGTTGCTCATTGTAGCTATGATTTACGGCTAGCACATCTTTTGTTCCATCGGCATGGTTTAAAACCACTTCTAATTGCTTGCCAGGTGTGAAACTTGTCAAGCCGTTGATATCGATACTGTCATTTTCTTGAACCAATTGGTAGTCAGACTCTTTGCTGAATGTTAAGCCCAACATTCCTTGTTTTTTAAGGTTTGTTTCATGGATTCGGGCAAAAGAATTTACCAAAACCACACGTACACCCAAATGACGAGGCTCCATGGCCGCATGCTCACGTGAGCTACCCTCGCCATAGTTGGAGTCACCGACAACAATACTTCCAATTCCTGCAGCTTTATAAGCACGTTGCACAGTTGGTACTGGACCATATTCGCCAGTTAATTGATTTTTTACATTATCTGTTTTCTCATTAAAAAAGTTCAAGGCCCCAATCAACATATTATTGGAGATATTGTCTAAATGACCACGATATTTCAACCAAGGGCCAGCCATTGAAATATGATCAGTAGTACACTTGCCTTTGGCTTTAATCAAAAGCTTCAATCCTTTCAAATCAGTGCCTTCCCAAGCCGCAAACGGATCTAATAATTGAAGTCTGTCTGATGATAGAGAAACTTTTACTTCTACACCTGAGCCATCTTCGGCAGGTGCTTGAAAGCCCGCATCACCTACGTCAAAGCCTTTTGGTGGCAATTCAAAGCCAGTTGGAACGGCCAATTTCACTTTTTCACCTTTATCATTGGTAATAAAATCGGTGATTGGGTTGAAAGTCAAATCCCCCGCTATGGCCAAGGCAGTTACCAATTCTGGTGAGCCTACAAAAGCATAGGTATTTGGGTTCCCATCTGCCCGTTTGGCGAAATTCCTATTGAATGAATGAACAATCGTATTTTTCTCTTGCTTTTCTGCACCTGGACGAGCCCACTGACCGATACACGGTCCACAAGCGTTGGCGAACACTTTTCCACCTATACTTTCAAAGGTATCAATAAATCCATCACGCTCGATGGTGTATCTAACTTGCTCAGAACCAGGCGTAACTGTATACTCTGACTTCGCTTTTAAACCCAAAGCTGCAATTTGAGCTGCGATTGATGCAGCACGAGAAATATCTTCATAGCTAGAGTTGGTACAAGAGCCAATTAAACCTACCTCAATTTTGGTTGGCCAGCCGTTTTTCTCAGCCATTTCTTTCATTTTTGATATTGGAGTTGCCAAATCGGGTGTGAAGGGTCCGTTTAAATGCGGTTCCAAAGTATCCAAGTCAATTTCAATCAATTGGTCGAAATATGCGGCTGGGTTGGCGTAAACTTCAGGGTCAGCCGTCAAATGCTCACGAATTCCATCTGCCATATCTGCAATTGCATCACGACCAGTACTTTTCAAATAACGAGCCATTGAGTCGTCATAACCAAAAGTAGAGGTTGTTGCCCCAATTTCCGCACCCATATTGGCAATTGTACCTTTTCCAGTACAGCTCATTGAAGTGGCTCCTTCGCCAAAATACTCAACAATAGCACCAGTTCCACCTTTTACAGTAAGAATACCAGCTACTTTTAATATTACGTCTTTGGCCGAAGTCCAGCCGTTTAGTTTCCCTGTCAATTTTACGCCAATTAGTTTTGGGAATTTAAGTTCCCAAGCCAACCCCGCCATGACATCGCAAGCATCGGCACCTCCAACGCCAATTGCCACCATACCTAAGCCACCAGCGTTTACCGTATGTGAGTCGGTACCAATCATCATTCCGCCAGGGAAA
Source organism: Cytophagaceae bacterium (assembly GCA_031383555.1). GTDB lineage: Bacteria > Bacteroidota > Bacteroidia > Cytophagales > Spirosomataceae > JANMZR01. The sequence goes on from JANMZR010000208.1 coordinate 32,048, forward strand.
GCATAGTTTTCCAAAACCACTTGATGGATAATACCCGCACCCGGCTTCCAAAAGCCAAGGCCATATTTATCAGAAACTGAAGAAAGGAAATCGAATACTTCTTTATTTTTATCAATAGAAACTTTCAAATCCGTTTTTGACTCGATTTTAGCCTCAATTAGGTGGTCACAATGGACAGTAGAAGGCACTGCCACTTTCGGCCGACCGGCTTGCATGAACTGCAATAATGCCATTTGTGCCGTAGCATCCTGCATAGCTACTCTATCCGGTGCAAAGTCGACATAGGATTTACCACGGGGAAAATCTTTTATTTCAACCCCTTTCCAGAGATGAGAATAGAGAATTTTTTCAGCCAGTGTAAACGGACGGCCCAGTGCTTTGCGGGCAGCGTCTACTTTGGCAGGCATTTCAGCGTACAATTTTTTAATTAGGTCAAGATCGAATACCATAGAATTTGACAATTTGATAATTAGATAATGTGACAATGTGCTATTCAAAGCAATTACTGTATTAATTGAACTGCCGCCTGAAAATCATTGGCAAATTGGCTGATTGCCGGATTGACACATTGAAGTTGTGCGAATTTACGAAAGTCCGGGCGGTTTTTTGTTGCGAAATTGGCTTAATTTCAGGAAGTTTAATACCTTAGAAACATGAATAAATTCAAAAGCTTTGTGGAGTGGAATGCCTTTGGTGTTTGTTCGGCCATCGGTAACCGGATGGGTATCTCCACCAGCAAGATCCGGCAGTATTTTATGTACACTT
>JANMZR010000218.1:0-10936 GCA_031383555.1 Cytophagaceae bacterium
AATAAGTCAGGCTTCTCCACATCCATTCCAGCGGGCCAAAACGGAAATATTTTAACCAAATTGGGCTAAATATCAGTTGGAAAACCCAAATGCTGATTACGATATAATACAGTTCATATCGTTGCAGCTTGCCATACATGGCAAAGCCATAGCCTAAGAAAATGATGTTGCAAATAATCGAATGGGTGATATAGTTGGTAAAAGCCATTTGCCCTACGGCTGCCAAGGCTTTTTGTAAAAAAGGCAAAAAACCTGATTTGACAAAGAGCATAATGAGGGCAATATGACCACAAGTGGTGGGTATTCTGCCAAATTGATACGTCAAAAAAGATTGCGATATAGATAAAATGGAGAAATTGTTAGAAGTTATGAGCGAACCTTCATAATAATTGATGGAGATTCCGATGCCGTAGCCAATTAAAGCCATGATTATATAAAATCGGTTGGTTTTGGCAGCCTTTAAAATGCCATTTTTAAAAAATGCCATTCCAAACAACATCATCGCCAACGTATCCCAGAAGTTGTAACGATAAAGAAAAACGGTCTCTGCCATCATATTTTCAGGGGCTTTGTGCATCACAATACTCCAGTATCCTTTGCTTCGGGCTGTCATTTCCTCCTTCAACTGTGCAGGAGTTGCTTTTTGTTCTTTGATTTTGTCTTCCCATTTAGAGATAGCCTTTTTCTCAGCTATACTCAAAGAATCGCCCTTACTTTTTTTCAAATTGGCTGCAATGGATGTTTCCGACAAATCCTTTGTGCTATAATAATCCTTCACAGTAAGAGCTACATCAACCGACAAAATTAAAGCCACTCCAATAATTAATTTTTTAGGAATTAAGTGTCTAAAACTAAAAGCAAACATGCCCACTATGCCATAACAATACAGTATTTCGCCATCCCAAAGCAATAGGTAGCAATGGATTACACCAAACAGCACCATCCACATCAATCGACGGAAAAAAAGATCGGTTACTGCAATGCCTTGGTTGCTTTCGACTGAACGACTCGTAAAAAGCAGAATACCGGCTCCAAAAAGCATCGAAAACATCCCTCTCATGGTGCCTTCAAAAAACAGGGTGTTCATCCACCAAACATTGAGGTTCCAACCAGTGGCCCCGCCATTATTTGTGGCATCAAAATAGGCTTTGTACAATCCAAAGCCAGTAATATTCATTAATAAAATTCCAAAAAGAGCAATGCCTCTGATGATATCCATCGAGTTGATTCTCTGGGTTTGATTGGTTGGGTTAAGGGTTTCTTGGGTTAACATAATTGAATTGGGATTAGAGATTAATTTAATTTTTCGTATCCATTTTTAGGGCGCTTCAATTTTTTAATGATAAGGATTTGAAATAATTTTCGCCTTCGTTTGTGTCTTAACAAAGGAATATATCATACTCATTTACAAGTAATTAAAATGTTTGTGAGGACACAACATTGGCGGAGTTGTTTATATATTGAAATTAATCATTTAAATCTAGTATTCATAAATTAATAGTAAAATCTTATTGAATGGCATATTTACAAATAATTTTAAATCTTGTTAAAAAAAAGGCCTATCAATTGCTTGAAAGGCTTTTTTTAAATAGTTTTTACCTTTTCTTAATTTTTCATGAATCTGGCAGATTTACCTTTTCCATCACCCACATAAGAAAACAGAAAGGCCTTTACAAAAATGGTCCAGACTTTTGCCTGAACCATTTTTGTAAATCAATTCAAATAATTTTAAGATTCTGTTCGATATACAAAACCCTCAAGTATAATGTTGGTTATGCCCGGGCTTTTTGTTATACTCATAATTGTTGGATAGTAACCACTTTTTTGATATTTAGCTGGTTGGGGTATACTTCTTGTATATCCTGTAGTGGCATTTAAAAAGGCCACAGTAATCATTGGCTCCATAAATATTACTTTTTTATTGTTAGAACCATAAATAAATGTTTGAGTAAATGAGCCTCCATTAAATTCTGGGCTGCTAAGATCAATAAAATGTTTTCCCATTTGGGGTACAGGATCCACGCCTAAATGGCCTGCAGGAATATAGTCGGGATCTGGACTAATATCCATCAAAGCTAAATCAACAAAAGTTTGTCTTTCAGCACTGCTGATCTCATAAAAATGGAAATCGAAATGAGGAACATTATAAACCCCTAAAGGCGGGTGGCCATGAGGATTCCAGTTCATCCAAATATGCTTAAATGGAGTTGCTTCAGCTTTAGGATTCAGATTAATTACCACACTTTCTTCATTTTCATCCAAGCTATTCATCGCATCATCGTCAATAGATAAAGCAATGCGCATCGGTTTGCTGTTATCATCCTCTTGATACCAGCTACGAACTTTACCATTTTTAAATTGCTCAACGTTACCTTTGTAAACAATTTCTGCACCAGTTTTAGCACTTGATTTTGGCGAAATTTTAGGCTCAAAAACAGAACTTTCTTTATCACAACTTTGTAAAATCGTGAAAATTAGACAAAACAATAATAGGATTGGGAATTTGAATTTTTTCATAATGTAATTATTTAGATTTTAAATATGAACTTACGAAGTAAATATATTTATAATATCTCATTAATACAATGAAAACTTATTGAACGGTAGTATATTTTTTTAATTTTATCAACAAATTAGTAGATAGTTAATAGTACACTACCTTTCTTAAATATTTTTAACATAGAAAAAAAATCATTTAACTAAATCCTTCGCCTTTGTTTGTGTCCTCACAGACGAATATAACACACTAATTTACAAGTAATTAAAATGTTTGTGAGGACACAACATTGGCGGAGTTGCTTAAATTTTGAAATTAATTATTTAAATCTAGTATTCATAAATTAATAGTAAAATCTTATTGAATGGTATATTTGGAAATAATTTTAAATCTTAGATAAAAAAAAAGCCTTTCAATTGCTTGAAAGGCTTTTTTTAAAATAGTTTTAACCTTTTCTTAATTTTTCATAAATCTAGTAGATTTACCTTTTCCATCACCCACATAATAAGTACCTGAAGGCAGGTTTGAAATGGGCAAACTTATCAGATTTATACCTTTCACTGCATTTACAGGAAAAGCTTTTTGAGTCATTCTGCCAGACAAATCCAAAATCATTAAATTGGAAGTTTCATCTTTTGATGAATAAAACTCAACATTTATTGTATTTGAAGCAGGGTTTGGATATACTGAAAAAGTGCTGGCCTCCAATTGTTGTGTGTTTTCTTGCAGTCCTTTCCTAGCTGCAGCCAAAGGTGTTACTCCATAAAAATCCGACTCCCAAACGCCACGGCCATAGGATGCGATTCGCACTTTACCTAAGCTATATTGCAAATCAATATCAGCCACTTCTACATTTGGCAACCCAGTATTAAATAGCATCCAATCGCCCATTGAGTTATCTTTATAATAAACCCCAACGTCCATTCCCATATACACACCGCCATTTGATCCATTGGCAAATACGATACAATTGGCTGGAATATTGGGCAATGTCCCCGTAATATTTGTCCACGTTGCACCTCCATTAGTTGATGAAAACACTTTATTGCCAGCAACATAGCCACTTAGTGTTACCCAAATTTTATTTGAATCGGTATTATCAATAGCAATGGAGGCAATTCGGCAGCCTGTCGAATTTGTAGGATTGGTCATTGTTTGCCATGTGGTACCACCATCAACTGTTCTAAAAAACCTGTTTCCGGTGTCTAATAGAGCGTCGACACTATAATAAACCACATTAACATTATTGGGTGCTACCGCAATTGCTCGTACCGGCAAAGTATTTGAAGGGGTAACCTTTGTCCAGCCAGTACCATTATTAGTCGATTTCCATATATTGCTATAACCTGCATATATTGTTGAAGGCGTACTCGGTGCCAATGCAAATGGGGTAATCCAACCTGAGTTTTCGGCAGTAGTTGGCGTAATTGTACCCCATGTGCTGCCACCATTTGTCGATCGGCGCAAGTCGCCATAATACAATTCTCCATACATATAATTGGCATCCAACGGGTTTATAGCACAATCCATACCATCGCCACCTATTCTATCCGTCCAAGTGCCATTGATAGCTCGCACTTTGGTGCCGTTGTCTTGTAAGCCAGCAATAACTACTGCTGAGGTCTGGGCTATACCCAATCGATACATTTGGCTGATTACCATTGGGTTGGTGAGGTGAGTCCAAGCAGTACCTCCATTTGTAGTTTTATAAACTCCGCCATCATTTACCTGCCAAAGGGTTGTGCTATTTTGGAATTCTAAACCATGTTTATCTGCATGTACCACCACGGTTTTACCAGAGGTTGTCCACATAGTATTTATTTTCCAAGCACCACCTCCATTGGTTGACTTCCAAGTATTTACGCCACCAACATAAATATTGTTTATGTTTGTAGGGTCTATAGCAAGCGCCAAATCGTACCAACCTTGACCACCTGCATCGTTGCCTCTAGCTTCCCAGCCTAGTAGGTTTGGGGTTGTCGACTTTAAAGTAAAAGCAACACCACTGTTTATGCTTGAGTGAAAGCTATTGAAACCGTCGTTATCGTCACGCTCATAAAGCAAGCCAACATAAGCTGAATTAGCTGCCGAAACGGCCACTGCCGCCCTATAGGCATTAGTTTGAGAATGTGCAATTGACCAATTTGCGCCACCGTCATCTGTACGATACAGATAGGCAGTTGAACCAGATGAAATATAACCTGTAGCATAATAAGTTAGGCCATCACCTGGTTTATTTTCAATATCAAAAAACCTAACTGTGTTTTGACTTGTTGTCCAAGTTGCCCCAGCATCAATAGTTTTATATATACCAACAGATGTTGCTGCATACAAGATATTTGCGTTTGTTGGATGTCTAACAATTTTACTTATGTAACGTAAATCAGACCTCGCCCAGTTCAAGCCAGTAGGGGCCCAACTTATTCCACCATCAATCGATTTCAATATTCCTATTGAAGGTGAATCACGGCCATCGCTATCACCCGTAGCCAAATAAACAATGTTTGCATTGGTGGGTTCTACTAAAATAGATGATACGCCCAAGCTAGCTTGTTGGTCAGTAATGGGTGACCAATCTGCACCACCATTAGTTGTTTTCCATACGCCACCTCCTGCAGAGCCAACATATACAGTATTTACATCAGTGGGGTGAAAGGCTATACAGTTGATTCTACCCAAGCCAGCATACCCGCCAGAAGTATTATTTGGTCCTAAATTAGCCCAATTTCCTGTTGCACTTAATGCATTTGCTGCTAAAAAGTTGTTGAATTCTTCAGCATTCATACCTGCAGGAGCAGCTGAGCCATCGGGCAACTGATGGTTTTCTCTATGATAAAGCCAACGGTTAAATACATTGAATCCTTTGCCTTTTTCGGGGTCTTTACCCTTCCAATACTCTTTAAATTCTTTTTTTGCTTGTTCAAAACTCTCCTTATCGCCACTGTCCATCATTTTGGCCCAATGTTGGGCTTGAATACTTGAGGTAAAAAGACAAAAGAAAAAGATATTTGAAACTAATTGATTGAAGATTAATTTTTTCATTGTGTATGGGTTTATATTGATTTTACAATAAAATTACATTATTTCTTTGTATAATTAAAAAAACATTTCAAAAATAGAAAAATGTATAAATTAGTTTAACGCCTTATTTAATTTTAAAAATATTCAAAAATTCGAATAAAAAAAGGACGGCCATAGCAAAAGCCAGACCGTCCTTTTATCGGGTTCAATTTATTTAATTTTTAATCAACTTCACTATTTTTTCCGAGCTGAGTCTCTCGTAAAGGACTCGGCAACTTTCGGAGCGCAATGCACTAAATCAATAAAACTTGTTTTTAAAAATTGCACTTCAGTTTTATTAGTTAGTTAGCACCAACCATTAGACTTGTATTTTTTCCCGAGCTGAGTCTCTCGTAGAGGACTCGGCGACTTTCGGAGCGCAATTCACCATCAAGCAAAGTACCCAGCAGGTTCCCTGCTTCGGAATAACTACTGAACTCTTTTTCTTTCTGCTTCACTGGCGGTTATTCTTGCTCTTTTTGCTTTTAAAATAGTGTTGCCAAAGTTTTTGCTGTAGGTAATTTTAAAAAGACGTCGCTGCATATTTAAATTCATATAGACATTATAGCCGAGTGCATCAGATTTAGTCTCATAATTAAACTTCATCGTAGAAAAAATGTCATCTACACCAAGTCTCAATGAGGAGTTGCTTTTTGGCATTTTAAATTGAGTGCCAAAGTTTAATTGCCCAAACGATTTCATAATAGATATACCAAGTAATCCTTTTGACTGGTAAAAGCCAGACAATTCCATACTCACTTTTTTATTAAGCGTAAAACTTTGAAAACCCGAAAGATTATAATTGAATATTTTCACAGAAACAGTAGGCTCCAAATAGTCGGCTACTGCATGGTTCCAACTGCTGTTGATATTGATTTGGGAGTTCCACCAGCTCGTGATTTTTGTAGGTATTGATACGATTGCATTCAAAGATTCGGTAAACTTTAAATTTTCAGCAGTATTGTATTGTTTGTTGGTCTCAGGGTTTATTTTTAACTGAAAGTCACCAATTGTAAAGTTTTCATGACCATAATTTATTGAAAAATTTAAGCGATTTAATGTATAATTGATTCCTAAATTATTGGCAATGGCGGGTTGTAAAGCAGAATTTCCTGAAACGAATGTATTGGGGTCAATGAATGTTACAAAAGGGGCCAAATTATTAAAAGTGGGTCTATTTATACGTTTATTATAGGTAATATTAATGGAATTGGTATTATTGATTTTATGACTCCAATAGGCTGTTGGGAATAAGTACCCGTATTTTCTGTCTACAATATTGGCTTGACTTTCTGACCCCAAATTACTGGTGGTGTATTCATATCTTAAGCCTACTTTTATAGCGTTTTGGGGATTTATATTATAAGATAATGAACTATGGGCGGCGGCTACATTTTCTTTCAATTTATAATTGGCGGTAAACTCCGTATCAGGAGTCCAAACATTTTGTAATAATTGCTCTACCAAAACATTGTTTGTGAATTTTGAAAGAACTATTTTACCTCCAAATTCAATGTTGATTTTATTATTTAGTTTTTTGTTATAATCCAATTGAACGGGCAAAATATTAATAATGGTTGTTTTTAAGCTCGCTAAATTCTCTTTTTTTAGTAATTGATCGCTTTCTAAATAGTTATAGACATAGGTTGCAGGGTTGAAATTGTCATATTTTAAATAATCAATATTTAAGCTTAAATCCGCATCGTTTTTGAAAACATGTTGTAGATTTAAATTTATCATTCCATGTTTCCATTGATTTTTATTGTCATTTTTTATGTCAATATTTGTATTTTCGATATTATTGATTTTAGTGTTCGACTTATTCTTAGCATCTAAAGCCCATTTATTATTGTAACCCGATACCAAAAACCCGAGGGTTGTTTTTTTTGATATTTGGTAATCCATGCCCACTCTAACCCCGTGATTCAGTTGATAGGGATCTCGAACTGAACTTATAGTAGTTTCAGTGGTTTTGAATTCGGTTTGAACATACCTATAATTATCAACATATTGTAATTGAGCTCGCCTGCTAAAGGAGTAACCACCATAAAGGTTTATTTTTTTCTTTCGATAGTTAAAGTCGGCATTAGCCGTTGGTGCAGAACCTTGGAAGCCAGCTGCCGTTAATGCATAAGACACATTGAACCCCTCATCGGCATTGGGAGCCATTACGATATTGATATAACCGGCGTTGCCCCCCGCATCAAATTTTGATGATGGGGTGGTAATGAGCTCAATTTTTTCCACATTGTTGGAATTGATGCCTTCCAACATTGAAATCAGAGCTTCGGCTGGCACATAGCTCAATCTGCCATTAATCATAACTTGTACTCCCGATTTACCACTCATATTTATTGTGGCCGATTGTCGGTTTACCACTACTCCAGGGCTTTTTTGTAAAACATCCAGCACCGAGCCGCCGGCACTGGTAATGCTGTTTTTGACATTGAGGACTATCCTATCAATCTTTTGCTCGATAAATGGCTTTTTGGCTGTTACCGTCACTTGGTTCAAATCACTTACACTATTTGTAAGTACAATTGTACTCACATCGGCATCGGAAGTTGAAATGTCAATTTGTTTGATTTCTGTATTAAAACCAGTATAACTGATTGATAAAAAGTATTTGCCTGCAATAATATTTTCGAGTGAAAATTGTCCCTCAACATTTGTGATTGTCCCTTTTACCAAACTGCTATCAGCCGCTTTATGTAATAATACATTGCAGCTGATGAGTGCTTCATTGAGGTTACTTTGTACTTTTCCGTTGATGCGTAGTTGGGCATTTACTGATAAGTTAAAAAAGGATAATAATGTGGTGATGAATAGTAAGGATTTTTTCATACATATTTATTTTTATCTTCGCCAAGGTTTGTAAAAACACAAACCTTTTATTTTGCTATGAGTGAACACTTTGCTTTCGTTTGTGAGGGCACCTACGAAGGCAAAGACCAGAGATAGGTTAAGACTTACCATTCAATTGCCACGGGCTTAAGCCCGTGGCAATTGAATGGATCAACCTTTCTTATAAACCACAGCTCCTGATTTTCCATCATAAGTATAGTTCAAGGTGCATTGGATAACTCCAGAGCCCATTATTTCAAAAGTTAGTGTTTCGCTCATACCATTTGGCTGGCTAGCATATTCAAATTTATTGTTGCCTATATAGCGGTATTCCTCACCAAATACTTCATTTTTTTGCCAAAGGGTATTCTTATGTTTGAAAAATTCCACCTTTTTGGCTTTACCATCTTGAGAAATATAAGTACCTACCAATCTGTCAATTGCTGCAGGTTCTGCCGGTATTATAGCGGCCATCGAAACATCATAAAAAACTTTTTTAGAGTTGTTATTCTCTGTCACATCTAATCTTCTTCTTACTGCTGCTTCCGAATTGGCATAAGCGTCTTCTTTGATGTGCGGGTCGCCATTGAAATATAGTTGCGTTACCAGAGGTTGATAACCCTCGGCGGTAATCATCATATGAAAGTGAGCAGGGCGTATCTGCCCACCGCCTGCATCATAGGCTACAGGAAGAATTGTTTTGAAGGAATAATTGCCTTTTTCATCAGAAAAAGTAGTACCACGGTAACGGAATTCGGCAGTAGAATTGTCATAAACGCCATCGGCACCGCAATGCCATAGCTCTATTTTTGCGTTTTTGTAAGGCGTGGTGCAGTCTTGGTGCTTAATTTTACCCAAAAGCTCTACCATTTCGCCTTTTTCACCTTTTATTCTTAGGTTGCTTCTTAAGGGGCCATCAGGTCTGTAAAAAGGCCCTAAAATATCTGATGTTGTTTCGCAGTCACCAACGAAGCGATTGCCTTCTAATTTAACAAAGCCAGATGCTGATAAAGCAATAGCCGACAAAGCCGTAGCTTTGAGGAATGATCTTCTTTCCATAGATTTTAAATGATTTTAATAGGTTGAAATCTAAGAGATTATACGCTGAAATTACGCATTAATATATTGAAAACAAGTATTAATATTAATATCTTATTGAACGGTACAATATGAGCCCTCGAAAATATTATTTCAAATAAAAACCAGCCCTAAAAAAAATTATAATTTCTTTTTAGGGCTGGTATAAAGAATTGTTTTTAATGCTGTTTAGGAAACAGCATTATTCCGATTTTGCATAAACAAATAACCAACGGCTATTACAATGCCCACTTGGATAACAATTGCTGGGATGGGTACATTTAAGCCATCAATAAATTTATGTTTCAGCGTATTGAGTAAAAATAGGCCAAAACCAACTAAATAGGCCCATAATACAGATGAGTCGCCTCGAACAGCATAGGAAATCAAAGCCACAATAATTGATAATAATCCAATAACCTGAAACATTACAGCAACGGCATTTAAACCGGCTTGGTCTAATGTTGGAAAAGAATCGGAGGCAACTTTACCTCCCATAAAAAAAAAGGCTAAGCCTTGTAAAATAAGCACAGCAGCTATGGCTGTAAAAATGTTTTTTTGACTCATAATAGTTTAGGTTTAAATTGTTTGTACTAAAATTGGCATTAAAGGTATGCCCCGTTTTTTAAAGTGATTTCTGAACTTCACTATTTAAAATACAAACAAATATATAAATAATTCTATTAAAAGAGAAAAAAATTATTACGTCCTCGTTTTTGACGAAATCGTAATAATTTATTTTAACTTAATTCTTAATCAACTTCACTATAACTGTTTTTTTCTCAGCATCTTTTATTTGGATAAAATGCATACCAGCTGGCAGGTTTTGAATATTGAAAGTCGCTTCATTGTAACCTTTTTCCATTATTCTGCTTTCGGTCTGCAATAGTTTGCCGGTTGAATTTCTAAAGTCAAACTGAGCGACACCGGCAGGCATTTTTTCCATTTTCAAAGTCACCTTATCCGATGCCGGGTTTGGAGTAACATGAACTGAATATGGTGCCTCATTTTCAGCAACTATCTCATTTTCAGCCCTAGCTGCAGAAAACCCCATATTGGCGGTTTGTACTTATTGGCCGGAAACATAAAAATATTATTTAATAAAAAAGCCGAATTACACTAAACGATAAACCCGCTTTTTAAATTCTACCTTTATTGTTTTAATGCAAGTTGTTTATTTTTAAACTGGGTAAACCGGGACACTGCTTTTGTTGTGTCCTTGTCAAAAGGGAAATAATCCAGCACATCGTATTTCCAGATATTGGTTGGAAAAATAACAACAAGGTTAGCAGTTTTTTTACCTATGTTTTTAAAAGCATGTGGCACACCTGGTGGTATATTGACCATGTAGGGGCCTTTAACTGTAAACATAGTATCGCTTAATGCATAAAGAATTTCTCCTTCCAGCAATACATGCGACTCCTCCCCTTCATGTGAATGCATCGGTGGTGCCCCGCC
>JANMZR010000245.1:0-2362 GCA_031383555.1 Cytophagaceae bacterium
TTGAATAGCAAGGGCTACCATCCCAAAAGTCATTATTGGTTAATCTTTTTAGATTCTCTCCATTAATATTCATAGTGTAAATATTTCCTGTTCGGGTCATCGCAAAGACAAATATTGGATGGGCTTTAATTGGATGATGGCGATCGCTTGAAAACACGATTTGCGATCCATCAGGAGAAAATGAAGGCCTGAAATCGCCGCCTTTATCTTTTGTTAGATTTATTGCTTCGTTTATATTTAATACCTGATTGGGTTGAAACGGAAGCCTATAAATATCTGATTGACCTTCATGTGTTGATGTAAATACAATCCAATTGCCATCTGGTGAAATGGCAGCCTGATCCTGCATGGAGGATTCATGGTCTATAAACAGAGGAGTTTCACTTTTATTTTCTAAAGATTTAATAAAAATTTTCGGATTGCCTAATCGCTCCGAGGTAAAGACAAGCCATTTTCCATCAGGGCTGATTACTGGATTATAATCTAGCGCTTCGTGTGTTGTTACTTGATTAATTTTTCTTGTTTGACCATCCGCAATCCAAATGTCCCATCCTTGTGGTCTATAGGAAGAATAGAAAACTCTTTCATTACCAATTTGACTGAAAGCCAATGGAGCGGTTAGAATTACTGCAAACAAAAAAAAGAATGGTTTTTTCATTTTTATAAATAGTTTTTTTGATTTAATAGTCTTAAAATACCGAGATCTTTATCCAATAAAAGGCATCTGCAATAAACCTTACCCTGATCTGAGCCCTATTTATTTTATAGGAACACTGGTAAAAGAGCCACTTAAAAATTTCCAAGCACCTGCATCTTTCATTAAAACAAAATAATCCATGTTATGAGCTTTCGGTTGACCGTCCCTATACACTATCGCATCGGCTTTTACAGAAGCTAATCTCCCTTCTGAAATATGAATAGTGTACTTGGAAACGGGCTCGGTATAAGGCTTAGGATTTATCCTTTTCGTAATACTTTCAAAATATGCCTCAGCCGTAATAGAAGAAAGCAACCATTTTTTCTCTTTTAAACTGTGCCACCCAATGTTGGCGTTTGGTAAGAAAAGCGGTCGCATGGCAGTGACATCATAGTTGCCAGCGGCCTTCAGAAATTGTTCCACTACTGCTTTTACAGCAGTCTCATCTTCCAATGTGTTTCCATTATTGCCAGAACTGCTTGGTAGGTTTTGTGCAAAAATAGGTATTGATAAAAGTATAGAAACAAAAATAAAATTCATTTTTTTCATGTTGAGAAAATTTTATTTATTGATAAAACGTATTCACCACAAACCGCCCAAATGCTTGCCAGGCGTCTGAATAGCGAGAATGATATATAAAAACAAAGAAACAAAGTACCAGGGTTACAATAGCGTTAGCTTTCCAGTCCATTTTTTTTCGGAAATCATACAGGCATAATAGGGCTGCAATGCCAATACTAATGTACATCTCATACATGATTTCAGCCTCAAAATATCCATAAAATACTCTGCCCAATGTAGGCGTGAGCATGAGCAACGCCGTACCTATCATAAAACGCTGATGATAAAAAGTATTTTTTCTATAAATAATTGCAAGAGCATACAAGACCGTAAAGCTAAATAATTGCATAATAATTGAAGCCTGATTTGCTATTTGCACATCAATTGAACTGCCTGAAATATTTTTATGATAAGTAAATCGCAAAATAAGGAACATGGAAACTATCATCATAGGTGCTGTAAAATAGGACAGTTTTCCCAAAAAACGGTGTGTAGCATAATGCCTTTTGTGAATCAATATCGGCTGTACTACTAATAAAATAATCCAAGACGCCATCAATGCTCCATGAATATGATGCAGCCAAGTGAATTTTTTGAAATCAGGAAAATACTTAAAATAGGTAGGGTGAAAGCCTATTTGTAGGGTAATAAACAGCAACACCATACCGAAAATGATGACTTTGGTATGAATGGGCTGATTTATTTTTTCTTTATTCAATAGTTTAGTTATTTAAGTAAAAAACCGGATTGATCCCCCTTTCCTGAAATCCCAAATGAATTAGCATCAACCAACTTTCATTATCAGGATTTAATTTTAGGATAAAATGGGCTTTTAATAGGATTCCGTTTGTTTCCATCCGACAATACATATTTTCTTTTTAGCTACTTTCAGATGTTTCCATCTGAACTATTTAAGAAGCACCTAATTACTTCAAAGCATCCCACTCTTCTCGGGTAGCTTTAGATTTTTGGTATTCCATCAAACATAGCCACTTGTCGCCTTGCTTTACTAGCAATGCTTCCAGATGCGTAAAACTCTCTGAGATAAGCTTGCCCGTACCATCATGGGAGGTAAAATAGAAAATGCCTGTTTCGTGTGCCGTG
>JANMZR010000071.1:0-3646 GCA_031383555.1 Cytophagaceae bacterium
AATGGACAAAGTTGCTGTGCAGTCGAGCGGATTTATGTACATGAAAAAGTATATGATGAATACCTAAGTCATTTTGTTGATGAAGTGAAATCATGGAATATTGGTTCACCTACTGAAGCAGGCGTATACATAGGTGCACTCACACGTGAAGCACAAATGGAAGTTTTAGAACGACAGGTTAAAAATGCGTTGGGAAAAGGAGCTACTCTAATTTGTGGCGGAAAAAGAATAGAAAAGCCTGGTAATTATTTTGAACCTACTATATTGACCGATGTTACTAATGAAATGGATGTTATGCAAGAGGAATCATTTGGCCCAATAATCGGCATCATGAAAGTAAGCTCAGATGAGGAGGCAATTGCACTTATGAATGATACAAAGTATGGCTTAACAGCTGCAGTTTATTCTAATTCTCAAGAACGAGCTGAAAACATTTTGAACAAAATTGACTCAGGATCAGGCTATTGGAATTGTTGCGACCGAGTTTCAGCAGCTTTGCCATGGAGTGGGCGGAAAAACTCAGGATTTGGCGCAACCCTTTCACATACAGGTATTAGAGCCTTTTCAAAAACAAAAGCTATGCATTTACGGGGTTAATTGATTCCAAATTAGAATTTCAAGGTTTCAAAATCATAGTTTTTTCTGAAACTGCCACTATTTTTGACTTTGTAAAATAGACAGGAAAATAACCTCCCGTTCCCCAAAGATTAAACAAATCGCTATAATGGCCTGAAAGTGGGTCACCCGATTGGCCCGTACTATTGATTCCCAAAGTCCTATCCCAATTTGCGGTATCAACTATTATTTTAAAAGAAGCACCGTGCGTTTGATTCAAATTATTGCTCGTATTATTCACAGTTTCTCCATAACCACCTCGTATTATAGGACCGAGATTAATTTTTGCCTTAAATACTGGGTCCTGTATCCAATCTGAAAAGGCGTGAGTGAGTTTAATATGTTTATTTTTAATTTGTCCATATTGCCATTGGGTCTCATCTTTGCCTAATCGAAATGTTAAGGTATCAATAGATTGTTTAAAGCAATGGACAAGGATTGAATCACGGGCAACTAATGGATTTGAACCAAAAAATGGAGGTGGAGATATTAGCCAATCGGTCAAACGCTTCGTTGAAATTGTTTTCAAATATTTTCTGGCCTTTTCGGGAACAGCCAATAGATAAACACTTTTTTGTAATTGCTTTTCCCATTCAACATAAATTGTCGCAATTTTTGATTCAGGATTAAGCTCAAATGACTCCCAATTTTCAAGTAGCGTTTTGACCTTTGTATATTTAGTATCAATTTCAATTCTTCTCAAAAGTGGTACCAAAGCACGAGCAGTTAACGAAACATAGTCGTTTTGCAACAAACCAAACTCCTCCAAAGTATGTTTTTTACCTGATTTTAATACTTCATCTATTCGATTTGCTCGCACAGGGCTGGCCCAAGTCCAGCCAATGGCGTTTCTATTGGGAAAATCGGCTGGGGTTAAATTATTATTTGCTGTCACCACAAAACCCTCTTTGGGATCAAATTTGTAAGGCAATAACTTGATAGGTAAATAACCACCCCATTCATAACTCCCATCACCTGACACAGGAACCAACCCTGACCAAGAATTACGAATTGGGGAAATACCAACTGCTTGCCAGCCAATATGTCCTTTTTTATCGGCCCAAATCATATTTTCACCTGGAATTTTACTAAATGTACAGGCCTTTCGGAATTCTTCCCAGCTTTTGGCCTGATTCATTCGCAAACTAGCTAAATAGGGTGCGCAACCAACTTCTTGCCAACCAGCTTTAACGGCATACAAATGTTTGTTTTTATCATCCTCAAACAAAACTGGCCCATGGCGTGTGTATTTTAGGGTAACAATTTTTGGTTGTTGGTCTTTAATTTGAATAGTGTCTGTAATAATTTTTATATTTTCCCAAACACCTTTGTATTTATATTGATTTGTATTTTTAGGATTGCTTTCGTAAACATATAAATCCTCACTATCGGTTTCAAATATTGTTAAACCCCAAGCCCCGAATTCGTTATGACCAATCGAAACGCCTGGCAAGGTAGGTTCACCACCACCGATAACATTCCATCCGGGGGCATTTAAATGTACCCAATAACGTAATGATGGTGTTGTCTGTGCCCGATGAGGATCATTAGCCAACATTGGATAACCACTTTCGGTCAATTTTCCAGATACAATCCAATTATTTGAGCCCACATTTTCTTTTTCGTCTTTATACCAATCGTTAAAACCATCCAGCAAACTAACTTTGTTCTCTTTTGTGGGAAATTTTAAAGGAGCTTTGAATGCCTCATAATACTCTAATATTTTCTCAAACAATATATCGTTATCAAGTATTTTATCGAGCTCCAGCTTAGGCTCGTTTTCCGAATTTTTGGGGTGAAACCAAACTAATTCTCGAACTTTTTCTGCACCTAAGAGCTTAACCAGTCTTGCATTAGTTATTTCATCGACAACATTCCCTAAAAGACCTTGATGACGACTTATTACTATTTCAGGTGTCCAATAAGAGGGTAAAGTACACAGTAATTTAAATTCAAAGGGAAGTTCTTCTGGTTTTTGGCGGGCTTCAGCAATATAAGTGTTTATTCCTTCAACAAAAGCTTCAATTATTATTTTACTTCTTGGGTGATAATGATTTAATTCGGCAGTTAAATTCCCTCTAAATTTAAATAATCTTGTGCCAATATCTCTTTTTATTTGGCTTTCACCTAAAAGTTCTGAAAGTGTGCCAGTTGCCTGTCTACGCCACATTTCAAGCTGAAAAAGACGATCCGAAGCTGCCAAGTAACCTTGGCTAAAAAATAAATCATGTTCATTTTGAGCATAAATATGCGATATTCCCCATTTATCTTTATATACTTCAACTGGTTTAGTTAAATTATCTATTTTGATTGATTGGGCAAAAAATGTGTTGCTAAATACTAAAAAGAATAAAATATGAAGGCAGGTTTTCATCAAAACAAACTTGATTTTTAATAAATTATCTCCTTGGTAACTCTATTGTTTCATTAAATATTCCTCGTGAGTTTTGCCATTTTTTCATGGCCTGTCCTGTTCCCATTGGCCAAGGTTTAATCTCATGATCTTTGTAACGTCGATAGTCTACTAACTCTTCGCTCAATTTTATTTCACCATAAGCTTTTACATGATATACTAAAATTAGCTGGTTCATTTGAAAAAAATCAAACGCTCCAATGAACTCAATTACCTCACCATCAAGGTTTAGCTCTTCTTTTAATTCACGTAAAATACCTTCCTCAGCAGATTCTCCTTTTTCCAAAAAACCAGTAATAATTGCATACCATTCTGGAGGCCACATAGCATTTCTTGCTAAAATAATTTCACCTTCATGCTCAACAATTGCACCTACAACAGGTACTGGATTGTTCCAATGTACGAAACCACAAGATGCATCGGGGCAACGCTTACGATTACGATCTACTTCAAATTTTTCTATTAATTCAGTTCCGCATTGAGGGCAAAATTTTGTTTTTGGCATATTTGTAACAATTTAATTATTCATTTTCAATTAATTGTCTTCAAATCCATCAATAGCCATTTCCTCCTCTTTTTTGCCTTTTTCAACACGAGCCGACACACCAATACTTAGCT
>JANMZR010000088.1:0-1825 GCA_031383555.1 Cytophagaceae bacterium
CAACAAATATTCCACAATAAAGAGGCATTGAAAATTGCTCGTCAAATTAATGATTTAGAAGTGCAAATGATATCGAATATGAATTTGGCAAATACCTACTTGAAAATGAATCAGCTTGACTCTGCTTTCTATTTTGCAAAAGAGGCAGATTTCTTTTCGAAAAATCCAATCTACACAGGAACCCTTAGAGGCTCAAATATTTGCAATATTGGAGATATTTATTTAAAAAAAGGAGCTAAGCAACAGGCTAAGAAATATTATTACGAGGGCTTATCATTATCAATTGAAAAGAACAATCAAAACAGTATTGCTCGAATAAATCACAGCCTGATTCAGGTTTTCCTCCAAGAAAACGAAAAAGATTCTGCATTGGTTTATGCGGTTAAAAATCTTGGAATTGTTAAATCCCTGGGTACAGAATCAGAACAAATTAATACAGGATTGGCGTATGAAGATATTTACCTAGCCTATCAACTAAAAAATCAGCTTGACAGTGCTTACAAATATCAGGGGCTGGCATTGTTAGCCAAAGACAGTTTCTATAAAACAAGAATTAAAAATATCGCCGATTTCCAAAGTCTATCGCTTGAAGAAACGATACGTTTAGAGAATTTGGAAAAAGAAAAGATTGAGACCCAATCAAAAATCAGAACCTACACCCTATTGTCGGTGCTTACGGTTCTTTCCATCATCGGTTTTATACTTTATCGCAATAATCGCCAAAAACATAAGGCGAATGTGGTTTTAGAAAATACGCTTTCAAACCTCAAAGCCACTCAAGCCCAACTCATCCAATCCGAAAAACTCGCCAGCCTCGGCGAACTCACGGCAGGAATTGCTCACGAAATACAAAATCCATTGAATTTTGTCAATAACTTTTCGGAATTGAGTGTGGATTTGGTCAAAGAACTTGATGAAGAGATTGATAAAGACATCATTGACAAAGGATTAGCAAAGGAATTAATGAGTGATTTAATTCAAAACCAAGAAAAAATCAATCTTCACGGAAAACGTGCTAGCAGCATCGTAAAGGGCATGCTGGAACATTCCAAAGCTAGCACAGGAGAGAAAGAACTAACCGATATAAATGCTTTAGCAGACGAATATTTACGATTGGCTTATCATGGATTAAGGGCAAAAGACAAAAACTTTAATAGCGACTTTAAAACTGAATTTGATGAAAAACTACCCAAAATAGAAGTCATTCCACAAGACATGGGGCGGGTTTTATTGAATTTGATAAACAATGCTTTTTGGGCTGTGAAAACAGTTGAAAATCCTTTGGTAGTAGTAAAAACTGAACAGTCTGAAAATCAAATCATTATCAAAATTATTGACAATGGCACAGGAATGAGTGAAGACATAAAAACTAAAATCTTTCAACCCTTTTTCACCACAAAACCAACCGGGCAAGGCACTGGTTTGGGGCTTTCTCTAGCTTATGATATTGTTACAAAAGGGCATGCGGGAACAATTGAATGTTTGAGTGAGGAGGGTGCGGGAACGGAGTTTGTGGTGAAATTACCTTTGAAAACTAATTGAATGTGAAAAAAATAAACTTCACCCTATTTCACGCCCTCATTACCACCATTGGATTTTCCCAAAAAACAAAAAATATAGCTTGAAACAAGCTCTGAAAATAGAAAAACCGACTCTACTCGGTAAAACATTTACGTTGAATTATAATCTTTCCACAATGAAATAAACAGAAATTTAGCTTTTTTTGTGGGGAGCACGAATATAATAAAATCTGACCTTCCAAATAATATGATGCTTTAATTGAAAAGAGCAAACCATTTAGATTTGCTCTTTTTTATGAAAAAAG
>JANMZR010000381.1:0-16801 GCA_031383555.1 Cytophagaceae bacterium
CTTTGGTTTTTGTATTTTGTTAAGTCAATAATTTCCTTCAATAAATAGGTATCATCTTGTGGTATCACATTTTGAGCATTGGGCTGAGGCAAATACAAAAGCTTTAAACGCTCACGCATTACTGGAATTTCAGCCTCTAAATTGAGCTTTTCACTCAAAACCGCAAACAAATCAGGTTTTTCAGCTTTTAATTTATCATAATATTCTATGGCGTTTTCTACACACCAATAGGCTGTCCAGTTTGTAAACGCATCGTTATTTATATGTTCCTTGTATTCGTCAGGACCTATTACTTCATTGATATGGAAGCGTTGCTTTTCATCATTCCACTCCATTCTACTGGCCCAAAAAATGCCTGTATCAATCAATATTTCGTAGCCAAAACGCTCCATAAAATCTTGATCGCCAGTAATATGGTAATATTGCCAAACCCCAAACGACACATCCGAAGTGATATGTTGTTCTATAAACCCACTCCAAATTTTGGTAGATTTTCCTGTAATAATATCAGCCGCTCCCCAAACAGGCGTTACCTCGCCATCGTCTGCCCAGGCAGATTCCCACGGATACATGGCTCCTTTATAGCCATTTTCTTTGGCTTTTTTATGAGCTCCAACTAAGGTTTTGTACCGATATTCCATTAAACTACGCCCTATTTCTGGATGTGTATAAGAAAAATACGGCAACATGAAAATTTCGGTATCCCAAAACGAATGCCCTTTGTAGCCTTCGCCTGAAAGCCCCTTGGCTCCTATTCCCATTCGGCTGTCATGAGCGGGTGTCATTACCCGCAAATGATACATTGCAAATCGTATCGCTAATTGATCAAATGGATTCGAACTTTTTATCGTAATATCGGTTTTGTTCCAAAACTTGGCCCATTCGGCTGTACTTTCGCTTAGTAAATTTGTATACCCTTTCTGAAGTGACGTTTTCAATGCCTCTACTGATATTGCTCGTAGCTCTTCAAGCGTCATTATTTCAGTAGCTAAATCACGGGTAGTATAAAAATTAGCCACTTTAGTAAATGAAAACGACTGATTTACAGGCACTTCAGCTTTATAAATCATAAATACTTTACGCCTGTCCATCGCAAAGCGAGAGGCTATTTCTTTACCCTCCACAAATGATTGATGCGTGGCATTATGCACAAATGTGATTTTAGATTGGGTGGTCTGTTGCAACATTTGTAGATGCTGCTTATCAAAAATTCGCTTTTCGCCCTCATGAAAATGCTGAGCGCCACTATTGCTCATTTGCCCGTTTATGCCAGACTGTATTTCAATTTGAGCAGCTTCAGTTAAAGACTTTATTTCAATTTGGATGACCATAGTGTGCAAATCTGTCAAAGAAATAAATTTTTTAAAGGCAAAAGCAAAGACTTTTCCGTGATTATTAGTCCACCGAAATGAGCGACTCACCTCTCCATTTTTTAGGTTAAGTGTGCGAGAATAATCTGTAAAACTCCCTTTATCGAGGCTAAACAATTCTCCATCAATCCAGATTTCTGCTGCGGTTATATCTGCTGCATTGGGTAGTTCAGTAACTTCCTTGTCATCAAATTTATTAAATGTACCAGCAACAAAAGTATCACGAACTTGTCCAATATAACTTTCTTCGGTGGCACAACGGATACCCATGTAGCCATTACCTTGGCAAAAAATCGCCTCACATTTCCCTTGTAATTTCGATTCAAAATTGGCTTCTTCAACCATCCAATTGGTTAGGTCGCCAATACCTTTACTGTATTGCATCATGCGTTTAAAAAAATATTTATTGTGTTTAAATATTGTTAATTTCTTATTCTAATTGCGTTTCGTCTTGCTTGAACTTTCTAGAATTTTTAGTTCTTTAGGCAATTCGTTCTTCGGTAGCCCCATCAAAAAACCTTAATCTTTGAATATCCACACCAATCATAATCTCTTGCTCTGGCTTGTATAGGATATTAGAGGTGGTACGAAAACAGTAATTATGCTCTGGGTTTCCATTAAAATGAAAATAGTTATAGCTCTCACTACCAATAGGTTCCACTACATCTATGGTTATTTTTACGTCTTCTGATAGGTGCCTTGTAAACTCCGTGGCTTTATCATAAATATATTCAGGACGGAATCCAAAGGTTACTTTTTTGTCGATAAATTTTTCTAATTTTTCTTTATAAATTTCAGGAATACCAAAAACTACCTCTTTTGACTTGAACTTTAATCCTTCATTCATAATTATTTCGCCTTCCAGAAAATTCATTGAAGGACTTCCAATAAAACCCGCCACAAACTTATTAACAGGCTCATTAAAAACATTCATAGGCGTATCAAACTGATGAATAATACCATCTTTCATAATCACGATGCGGTCGCCCATGGTCATGGCTTCTATTTGGTCATGCGTTACATACACCATGGTAGCATCCAATTGCCTATGCAAACGTTTTATTTCTGTTCGCATTTGCACCCTTAGTTTTGCATCAAGATTAGAAAGTGGTTCGTCAAACAAAAACACTTTTGGTTCACGGACTATGGACCGCCCAATGGCTACACGTTGTCTTTGCCCACCAGACATATCTTTGGGCTTACGGTCAAGTAAAACTTCTATCCCTAAAATTTTAGCCGCACTTTTTACTTTTTTGTCAATAATATCTTTGGGTACTTTTCGCAATTGAAGACCAAAAGCCATATTGTCGTACACGGTCATGTGCGGGTAAAGGGCATAGTTTTGAAAAACCATGGAAATGTCCCGGTCTTTGGGCGAGATATCATTAACTCTGGTATTGTCAATAAATATATCACCACTAGTGATTTCCTCTAAACCCGCTATCATACGCAGCAGGGTAGATTTTCCACATCCAGATGGACCTACCAACACTATGAATTCCTTGTCATTGAAAAACAAATCAGCATTATGGATAGTAGCATTTGCCGCTCCTAGATATTGCTTTTTTAGGTTTTTAACTTCTATTGATGCCATTTTTTTACACTTTTAGCTTTTAGTAATTAACTGTGAGCTTCTTTAAATTTTTTATTTCTTTTTGCCAAAAACCTTTCTATTCTTTTCCCCCAGTACTGGCCACCCCTTGCACAAAATATCTTTGAAAAATAATAAAAATCATTAACGTTGGTAATGAAACTAAGATGGTGCCTGCCATCAATAGCGGCCAATTGGTCTGCAATTCGTCTCTCAAAGTAGCCATACCCACAGGAAGTGTATACATATCTTTAGAATAGGTGGCAATCACTGGCCAAAGGAATTCATTCCAAGCCCCTTGAAAAGTATAGATAGCCACCGCAGCTAAAGCAGGTTTTGAAATAGGTAAAAAGATTTTGTAGAATATTTTGAAATACGAGCAACCATCTATCAAAGCCGATTCCTCTAAATCACGAGGAATGGTTTCAAAAAACTGCTTCATTAAAAAAATATTAGGAATGGTAATTAACATCGGAATAATTAAACCAGCGTAAGTATTCACCAAACGCAACTCGTTCAAAATGATAAACTTAGGCACCAAAAGAATAATGCCGGGAATCATTAAACTACTGAGCAAAAGTGTAAAAATGATTTGTTTGCCGGGAAAATACAAACGAGCAAAGGCAAAACCCGCTAAAGCAGAGAAGAAAACATTGGCGGTAGTTTGAATAACCGTAACAATAACACTATTGAGCAGCCATCGAGCAAACGGCAGATCTCGCCAAACAGATGCATAATTAGCCAATGTGGTTTGGGATGGAAAAAGCTCTATTGGCCATTCAAAAACATCTTTTTTAACGTTAAATGAGATAGAAACTGAAAACAAAAACGGCCCAATGTACAAAGCCGCCAAGCTAAAGAGCACGCCAAAAAATAATAATTTACCAATTTTCAAATTCTTCATTTCTCTTTTTATCTGAAATACAGATTTATTCATACCTATATTTTCAAGCATATATTTTTCAAGATTCTGATGGAAAATATCTTTTTTGTAACCAAGTAGTTGCAAAAATGATGATAGCCAAAATAACCGCCGCTGCTGCCCCAAAACCAAATCTGAAATACTTAAATGAGTTTTTGTAGGCATAATATGACATGGTTGTAGAGGCATTATCAGGGCCGCCACTACTCATTACAAACACTTGGTCAAATACCTGAAAACACCCTATCAGGCTCATAACCACAACAAAATATGTAACGGGACGCACCATTGGGAAGGTGATTTTCCAGAATTGCGTCCAGGTAGAAGCCCCGTCTATTTCGGCAGCTTCGTAAAGCGAAACAGGTATATTTTGTAAACCTGCTAAAAACGAAATCATAAAATAGCCAGAAGTAGTCCATATATTGAGTGCCATAATTGAGAACAAAACAGTATTGGGGTTAGTAAGCCAATCAATATTTGAATTGATCCCAATTTCGCTCAATAAGTAATTCAACAAGCCAGGTTTTGAATAAATCCAAACAAAAATGATAGAAGTAACCACCGAAGAAGTAATGGCAGGTAAATAAAAAGCAACCCGAAAAAACGTGCGGCCCCGAAACTTTTGGTTCATCATAAAAGCTAGAAACATTGCCAAAAGCGTTTGAGTAGGTACAACTCCAATGGTATAGACAACAGTATTTTTTACCGCCTTCATAAAAACTGGATCTTTTAAAACCTCTACATAATTAGCCAAGCCCACAAAAGGTTTATCGGGCAAGAGTAAATTCCAATCATAAAAGCTGACAATAAATGCAAAAACGATTGGAAAAAATACAAATATGCTTAGCAATACCAGCGGTACTATCAAAAAAACGAATGCCCAAAAAGTTTGTTCTTGCTTGGTGTTTTTGAATTGCATCTATTTAACTTATTTAATTTCCTATCAATTTTTCAACTTCAATTTCATCAATCTTGGCTCTAAGCTTCTCATAGCCTCTTCTGGTTTTACATTACTATAAAATATAGATTGCAATGATGAATTGGCTTCATCATACCAACGTTCAGAATATCGCACAAAAAGTGGTCGGGCAAAAGGTACACTCTCCATAAAAACTTTATAGGTTGGGTGCGTATAAAAGCCATTTTTATCGGCCACACTTTTGCGAGTTGGAAAAGCTAAACCTGTAGAAGTCCATTTGGTCATCCCTTCTTTTCCAGCAAAATAGGAGAGCATTTTCCAGGCATTATCAGGATATTTAGCCTCTTTCGGAATCACATAAGCCGTTGAAAATGCTAAAGTAGCTTTCACTTTTCCGGCAGGTAATGAGGTCACTCCATATTTGATTTTTGGATAACCATCTTTTAAATAAGGAATTAACCAGCCTCCAGAAATAACCATTGCTGCTGATTTTCGGCCAAAAGCATCGCCGTTCCAACCTGCACCTACATCTGTGGGCATGGTCGCAATTTTGTTTTTATATAAGTCATGATAAAAATTCAATGCTCCCAAAAAAGCGGGGGTATTTACAAGTGGATTGCCCTCCTTATCTTGCAATTCACCCTCGTTTTGATATACAAAAGGCATCAACATTTCTATAACTGGCTCGACCACAAGGCCATACTGGTCTATTTTTCCGTCGCCGTTAGTATCTACTGTGAGTTTTTTTGAGATTTCTTCTAACTCTTTCCAGTTGGTTGGAGGACTTTTTATGCCCGATTTTTCAAACATTTCTTTATTATAAAAAAGCACATAGGTGTTAAAATCCTTGGCAAAACCGTAGTATTTATCTTTGTATTTGTAAGCATCCCTAAAAAGCGGAAAGAAATCGTTTACATCAAAAGTGGTATCGTTTTTTACGAAAGCATCAAGTGGGGCTAAGGTATTGAAACGAAAAAAAGCAGGGGAAGTATAGTCTTTAATCCAAAACAAATCGGGTGGTTGGTGTGTACCCAGCATCAATTGAATCTTTTCAGAATAATTACCAGGAATTGGCTCAAACTTGAAAGGTATATTTTGGTTTTTCTCTTTGAATTGCCCCATTAATTGCTGCAGCAATTTCTCCTCAGTTGGGCTCGATTGCCAACTTGAAAAACGAGCAACCGTCTTCTTTTTTTCACATGAAAAAACCAAAACAAGAAGCAGAACCATTGTTATTTTCTTCATATAACTATTACCGTTATTTCTTGTACAAAACTAATAATATTTTATTTATTAAACCTATTCATAATTTGCTAAAACATTCACTATTTTTGCATAAATAGTATTCAATTTAAGAATTATTTGCAAATAAAAATATTTTTTTACGATGAAACCAAGTTTACAAGCTCTAAAAACTAATGCAAACGAGTCTGTGGCTACCTATTGGGTTCGATCGCATGCATTTGGTTTTCACTGGCACTATCACCCAGAAATAGAACTTTGCTATGTACACAAAGGTGCAGGAACACGCATGATTGGTGACAGCGTGAGAGAATTTTCAGAAGGTGATCTGGTATTGGTCGGCTCTAACTTGCCTCACACATGGATTAGCCAACATTATGCCAACGCATCAATTGACAATATGCAGGTATTCGTCGTACAATTTTTACCTGAGTTATTTACTGAAACGTTATTGCATTTGCCTGAATTTACACATGTGGCCACACTTTTAAAGGCCATATCACAAGGTATATTTTTTGAGAACGCATTGCCTGTTAAAGAGAAATTATTGCAATTGGATATAGGAAATAGTGTTGACAAATTATTAAAATTGATTGAAATCTTAAATTTACTATCGGTGGAAAAGACCATTGAGCCACTCACCTCTAAAAACTATTCACCCTTTTTAACTCAGGAAAATGCAAAACGAATGCAAGATATTTTCAGTCATATTCATTTACATTTTTCAGAAAAGATTTCACTCAACCAAATTGCAGATATTGCTTGTATGAATGAATCTTCTTTTTGCAGGTACTTTAAACAAAATACAGGGCAAACCCTTACCGACTATATCAATGACTTACGCATAAGTAAGGCTTGCCAGTTGCTTATTGAAACCAAAGAATCTATCACTGAAATAGCCCAAAAGGTTGGTTTTAATAGTTTTACGAATTTCAATAAGAGTTTTGTCTTTCGTAAAAACATATCGCCTCGAGGCTTTAGAAAATCTGTAAGAGTTACAACAAATTAGGGTACTATTTTTCATAAAATAAGCATCTCAAAAATTCACTTATAAAACCAAATAGACTCCAATAAAGTGACAAATTGCAGCAAATAGTACAAATAAGTGCCAAATAAAATGATTATAAGGAATATTTTGATTTTGATAAAAAATAACACCAAATAAGTAACTTAAACCCCCAGCTATAACAAAATATAGAGAGGTATCTGGAATTTTTCTCCAAAAATTAAAGTCAATAAAGAAAATAAGACAGCCAATGAAAATGTAAATTAGGCTAGAAAGCAATCGAAAACGGCCTGTGTAGAATACTTTTTTAATAATCCCCAGTACAATTAAAGACCATTGAATTATAAAGAATAAATGAGCAGTTTTAGCTTCAGTAAAAAGCATTACAAATGGAATATAGCTGCCTCCAATTAATAAAAAAATGCTAATATGGTCAAAAACACGTAAGGCTCGCTTGGCAAGTGGATTTGAAAATGCATGATAAAGTGTAGAAAATGTAAATACCATCAATAATCCAAAACAATAGATGGCTATTCCTAAGCCTAATTTATTTACACCAGAGTTTTGAGCCTTGATAATTAGTAAAGGACCAAAAGCCAAAGTTAAAATTATACCCAGGCCATGTGAAAAAGCGTTAGCTATTTCTGATTTTATTAATCGTTCGTTTTCCAAAATTTTATCGTTTAATAAAACATTTCTACTCCTTCGACATTTTCTTAATTTCTTCATAAATAATAGGGCCAGTCAAAGGACCCACAGAATTGATTTCTCCATAGGGAGCTTCATTTTGCTGATAGGTGTAGGGAGCTACCTCATCCCATTGACTTTTTGGAATAATGTACCCAATCATGTCATTTGATAGGCCAACCATGAATTTGAACTTTCCAGGAGTAAGCTCACGAAGCGAAGGTGTTTCCACCGCTGCTATTTTGTAGTCTTGTCCTTGAGGGGTTTCTATACCTCCATTAGCTATTTCTGGATACAATTCACCTGGCTCGTGAATAAATGTTGCGGGGCCTAATCGCCAAACTGCAATCTCAGTCCGAATCTTCCACCAACCTGATAAACCACGGGTAAAAATCCCTAAAGCAGCACCAAGGCGATATAATTTATTGTCCAAAGGCAATTCAAAGGTTTTGGCTCGTAGTTGTATTGACGAGTTTACAAGTTCAGTCTTAGAACTATCAAGGGCTTTAAATGCCAACAAAGCAAGCCGCTGACCTTGAGCCTCCGCTTTTTTGAAGGAAGCTGTGAAATACTTATTCTTATTAAAAACATCGTTGATTCCTAATTCTTTCCATGTGGTCATCATACCACCTATGGCTCCATTTACATAAATAGTAACCCCTCCACGCCCTTTGTGAACTACGGTATCGCCTCGTATTATGCCTTTTTCAAATGATTCACGCACATAATGAGGAAAATCAGAGCTAATTAATAGATTTCCATCTTCTAATGTTTCAGGGTGATTTGCCCAGCTGATAAGTGTGCCCAGCGTATTGCCTGTAACAGCATCAGTAGCATGAAGGATACGAAGCCCGGGGTCCAAAACATTTGGATCACGAAGGTCGCTCACAAGATTTTTTGCACCCTCCAAGTCTTGAGCGATAGTTATTTTTGCAGGCCTAATTTGCTTCACAGCAAGAGTAATGGATTCCAATATTCTATCTTTTACAAATTGCAGGTATTCCTTGTCAACACCGCTACTGTACTCATCTTTTCCCCACATTCCTATCACATCAGGTCCTTGATGGGTATGCGTACTAGTTACGATAGAATAGCTGATTTTTTGGCCTGCTGGAATACTTTTACGTACATCAATGATATCATCTGCACTAAATCCAATCATATCAATTGCCACCATTGCTATTCGGGTTTTCCCATCATCAATAATCATGGTGCGAGCCCATAAGTCGTCATGCACTCCTTGTGCAGGGCGGTTATGGTGAAAACCGGATATCCAAACTGGATCAAACTTTCCGTTACCATTTTTATCCGTGTAGGTATCGCCTTTATCCTCATCAAACTTGAAATTATTGTTCACGTCCACCCAGCTATCATAAACTTTTGGGGTAATTTTAACAGCAGAAAAACCTGCAGAAAGAGGGCTTGGTGAAGTAGTTGGAATAGAAATATCAACCTTAAAACCGGGGTGATTATCTTTCAACCGTAAGTAAAGACCTAAACTAATAATTACAGTGATAATAAATAGTGTAGCGAAGATTCTAATTAGCCATTTTTTCATGATAAATCGATTTAGAGATGGTAGTTAAATTTTTTTATTTCTTATGTGCAAGTTCATTAACCACACCTAATAATATTGTAGCGGCATCTCTATGGACAGAAGTTCTTGTGAGGTACTCTCTATTAAGCATTTTGGATGTTGAATCAAAATAATTTGCTTTTACAATATATCCTAAACCATCCATTCCAATCTCAATTACAAACTTGGGGCCGCTGTTTTTCATTAAAGCTTTTGACTGAAATGAATGAATAGGTGACGTTTCAGCTGGATGAGTTACAAATTGGGCATTGCCCAATGAAAACCAAGCCACCTCTGTTTGCACGCTGTCGCCTACTAATCTGTCAATAACGCCAGCTTTCGATAAAATTTTGTACCCTTCATTTGAAACTGGAAAATTGAATATTTTACTTTTGAAAACAATATCCGTTTGTTCCATTTGAGTATAGTTTTTTAAGGTATTTTCTACTACTACACCTAATTCACGCCCCCGCTTATCTGCTTGTTCAAAAGTTTTTGGTTCGAATTCTGGTTGTATCCATCCACCACTTGGCCCTTGCAAAAAGATATTAACGCCACCCATTGATTTATCAAGATGTTTATACAATCCTGAAATGTAATCTGCTGAAACTTGGTCGGTTACACCATCTAAAAAGGTAGGATGACAAGCGAAATTAGTCAGCGTTGCGATTGATTTACCATCTTTTCCCACCAAATGTAGAATAGCAACTGATCTATCAATATCATCTGGCTCACAAATATTATAGACCCAACCTTCACCAAAAGTAGTTTCAGCATAACGGATATTTGCTTGCTTTTTGTTTTGCCAAGCTGCTACTATTGCCTTTGAAGAGGTAAGGACAATCTTTTTCATATAATTACTATCTAAGCCAGAGGTCATCTGATCTGGACCATACACGCCAACTACATCTGGTCCTTCATGGGTATGGGTTGATGCCATTACAATATGTGCTGGATCTAATTCTGACGCCGGTATTTTCAAAGCAACCTCTTTTCTAATTGCCTGCAAAGTGGGATATAACATTCCGATGCAATCAAATGTGATGAGGGCCATATTATTGTTATTTGCATCAGATACTACCAGTGCTTTTACAAAAAGAGAGTCATGTATTCCTTTAAATTGCCTGTTAAATTTATCACCAGCTATAAATGCCCCCATTTCTGGATTTATGGAATAGGCTGCTACACCCACCATCAATTCATTACTTGCAGTTTTTTTATTTGAACAATTAAGCAGTGTAAAAGTCAGAAAAATCAAAATAACTTGTTTCATATTTTTTTATTTTTATTTAGAATCAGATGAAAACTGAGGAACGACACTATTTATCAAACAAGCACTGTACTTATTGTCATTCTTTCATAATGCAAATCTTCAATATCGGCATTTACAATCTGTTGTATTTTAGAAATAGCTGCTGCAAATTTTTCCATATCCTCTTTTTCGCCCAGCATAGCATGTTGTAATATCCAAACCGCCTCCTCATAACATGCTTTTTCTGTTACTGGGCAGTAAACCTTTGTATAATCAACCACTTCAGGTATAGCATAGCACATAAAATTCTTTTTCTGACAAACGGGTTGCTTGTACAAGGGTTCGGGATAACCCATAAAAGAAGGCACACCTTCAGCGGCAAGCATTTCTGAAAATTCTTTCTTAGGCAGGTTATTAAAATATGTTTTATCGTACCTAAAAATATAAAGATGATAGGTATGAAGTGTTTCGCCATGCCCTCTTGTTAATGGGCTGATGCCCTCTATTTTTTTAAGCAATGAGTTTAAATGTAGTCCATTTGAATCCCTTTTTTGAGTTTGCTCTTCCAAGCGTTTTAATTGTAATGATAATATAGCCGTTTGCATTTGAGTGATGCGGTAATTGCATCCAAGATTATGATGCTCATACCATTGCCCGCCTTTTACTCGGCCTACATTACGCAGGGAATCAACCATATTTGCAATATGTTCATCGTTGGTAGTTACAATACCACCTTCACCGCTATTTAGGTTTTTTGAAGATTGAAAGCTAAAACTTGCTGCATCGCCAATACTTCCAAGTTTTTTTCCTTTGTATTCACCACCATGAGCATGGGCAGCATCTTCTATAATTTTTATATTGTGCTTTTTACCAATCGCCATCAATGCATCCATATTGCAAGCGAGGCCCCCAAAATGCACAGGTATAATTACTTTTGTGCGTGGTGTAATTGCTTTTTCAACGGCAACTGGGTCCAAGTTATAAGTATCTGGCTCAATATCCACAAACACGGGAACACAATTAGCTTCTATTACTATTGATGCAGTGGCAATAAAAGTATAAGGGGGAACAATTACCTCATCACCAGGTTTTACACCACAAGCAATTAAAGCCAAGCGTAGCGATATAGTACCGTTTGCACAAGCGATAGCATATTTGGTACCACAATAAGCAGCAAATTCTTTTTCAAACTCGGCTACAAGTCCGTCGCAATTGGGGTTTGCCCAAACGCCACTTTTCACAATTTCGGCCACAGCGTTTACCTCTTCTTGGTCATATATTGGCCACGGAAAATGTTTTTCATTTGTTTTATGGCCACCAAAAAGAGCTAATTCATTTTTTCTTTTCATATTTAAATGCTGATGTAAACCAATTACCGTAATTATTGAAAAAGTATAGAAAGTTTGTATTTTCTTTAAGCAGGAATAAGCGAGTTTTTGATTAAACAATAAATTACTGCTGTCATAAATCACCTTTTAAAAGGCACAATTTACTACTCTAGCATTTATTTCTTTTACATAGGCTGCAGTGGCTGCATCGGGCCTGTAGCCTGCCTTGCGTACATGGCTATTTTTTATTACTCCCCTAGCCATAAGCAATTCTTTCTCCACATAATGAAATAACTCCATGTTTTGTAATGAGAAAAATATTTGCGGCATTACCTTTTCGAAAAGGTTAAATGCCTTTTCATTTTCACCATTTTTTCGAAAGTCAAAGACCATTTGCAAAATATCAGAAACACCCAAGCCCGGCATTACTCCCACAATTCCAATCGGTATCAATTCCAACATATAAAGGCCGCCCCATCCTTCCAATAAGCCAATTTGCCCTTTTGTCGCCTTTATAATAGCTTCAAATTTTGGGGAACATAACGGTTCTTCTAGCTTTAAATATTTGAAATTAGCATGTTTTTTCATTAGATTTTCAATGAATACTACACTAATTGAGGCTCCTCCAGGGTTGAAATCTTGAATTAATACAGGAGTATTGGGTACAGAAGCCAAAAAACCAGAAAGGTATTCAAATATTGAATCATCGGACAAACTAAACAACCTTGGAATAGCTATTGAAATTAAATCGGCTCCAGCCACCACATTTTCTTGAGCCAATCTGATAGCCGTTTTTAAGGAAGGATGATTACATTGAGCTATAATCTGCATTCTGCCAGCTGCTTGTGATACAGCTATTTTTACAACATGTAATTTTTCCTCGTCTGTTAATTTATAAAATTCGCTTGCATAAGCAGGCAAGCAGGCCGCTTTTATTCCTTTTCTGATGGCAAATTCAATTAAATCTCTTAAGGCTGGTTCGTCAATACTTTCGTCTTCAGTAAAAGGCGTGGGTATAATAGGAACAATGCCACTTAAAGATATTTTTATAGTATTATCGTTCATAATTTAATTATTTTGTTTTAGGTTATTCAAAATAATTTTTGAATTTATGTTAAGCAAAAATCAATGTGAATCCCTTGTAACTATAGACCCAGATTTCCCTTTCAAAAAGCCCATATCTGCTCCTAAATGGGCTTGTTCTACATTGGCTATATATAAATTAACATAGCCTCGGTTAATACCAAGGTCAATTGGTTTCCAGTTTTTTCTGCGTTCATGTAGCTCATTATCAGATACTTCCAAAGTAATACTACGTGCATCTACATCTAAGCTTATCCAATCGCCATTTTGTACTAAAGCAATATTGCCACCAGCGGCTGTTTCAGGTGAAACATGCAATACCACAGTACCAAAGCCAGTTCCGCTCATGCGCCCGTCACTTACCCGCACCATATCATGCACACCCTTGAGCAATAACTTCTTAGGAATACCCATATTGCCCACTTCAGCCATACCTGGATAGCCTTTTGGTCCTACATTTTTCAAAACCATCACTGAGTTTTCATCTACTTCAAGTTCATCAGAATCAATTCTTGCATGATAGTCTTCAATAGTTTCAAAAACTACTGCTTTGCCACGGTGCTTCATCAAATGTGGGCTAGCTGCTGAAGGTTTTATTACTGCACCGTTGGGTGAAAGATTGCCTTTTAGCACCGCAATGCCCGATTCAGGCTTAAAAGGATTTTCAAGGCCAGACACGATATTAGCATTAAATATTTCTGCATTAGCGCAGTTTTCACCCATCGATTTGCCGTTTACAGTAATGGATCCATTATGGATTTTCGATTTCAAAGCTTTTATCACAGTTGGCAAGCCACCAGCATAATACAAGTCTTCCATGAAATGCTCACCAGATGGCTGAATATTAGCAATTAAAGGAATATTTTGAGAATATTTATCAAAATCCTTAATATCCAACTCCACACCAATTCTTCCTGCAATAGCCAATAAGTGAATAACAAAATTAGTAGAGCCGCCTATAGCTGCATTAACCATAATTGCGTTTTCAAAAGCTTCACGAGTCAATATTTTTGAGAGCGTCAAATCCTCTTTTACCATGTCAACAATTCTACGACCACTCATTTGTGATATTACTTTACGGCGAGCATCGGCGGCAGGTATTGCGGCATTATTTGGTAATGACAAGCCTAAAGCTTCCACCATTACAGCCATTGTACTAGCTGTTCCCATAACGGCACAATGACCTTGCGTACGAGCCATACAAGCTTCCGCCTCAACAAATTGTTCTTGGTTGATGTCCCCTAATTTATAAGCTTCAGCAAAACGCCATACATCTGATGTACCAATGTCTTTGCCACGCCAATGACCTTTAAGCATAGGGCCACCCGAAATAACTAAGGTAGGAATATCTACTGAGCAAGCCCCCATTACTAGTGATGGGGTAGTTTTATCACAGCCGCAAAGCAATACTACTCCATCAATTGGGTTGGCACGAATACTTTCTTCTACATCCATACTGGCCAAGTTGCGATATAACATGGCGGTAGGTTTAATTAAAGTTTCGCCTAAACTCATCACTGGAAATTCCACAGGAAATCCACCTGCCTCTAGCACTCCTTTTTTTACCGATTCTGCCAAATCACGAAAGTGGCCGTTACATGGGGTAAGCTCACTCCAAGTATTGCAAATGCCAATAACTGGTCTTCCATCAAACATATCGGGCGTATAACCCTGATTTTTCATCCAAGCTCTGTAAATAAAGCCATCTTTTCCAGTCTTTCCAAACCAATTTTGTGAGCGAAGTTTTGAGGTATTAGCCATTTATTATTAAAAATTAATTTTGGGATAAAAAATATTACCGAATTCGTAATTGATACAAATTGTAAAACAAAAATACAATAAACCTGTATATACACCAAACATAAGATAGGCGACTGTCCTGATATTGATTTCATAGATAATTTGGAGCGAGATTTGATTGTGACGTTTTGGTGATGATAGTTGGAACTAGTGATTGACCAAATATTTTGGTCATTAATTTGAAAGAGATAACTACTCCTCCATAAAGCCAACTGTTCCACCCACCCAATCGAAGTTTTTATTGAAATTTACTCCAATCATTTCACCTCGGCTGAGCCTTGCCAGATTCGTAACTAATATAGGTTTTTGCTCGCTATCAGGCCAAATGAATAGCATTCTGATTTCCGATTTAATCATTTTCCCATCAATATCTTCAATTATTGGCTCATATTTTACTTTTCTTTGAAGAAGGAAATTCTCTTTATCCATTATTAAATCCAAATTTTCCTTGCTGAAATTGAGCTTCACACCAGCACCTGCAAAAGAGAAAAGTGGCTTTAAAACATAGTTTTCTAAGTCAGATGGGTATTCTTTTAAATCTGATAAAAAATAACTTTTAGGCACAAATGGGCTTTTTAAAAAAGGTAAGGTAAATTTACTAATTAAAAAGAACCAATTAGGATGGGTAACCCATTGTATATCAACATCATCCGTTAGTTTAAATTCAGTTTCTAAGTTAGGAAAATTTTGTAATAAATCATCAAAAATCAATCGGTTGTAAATCCTTTTGATAGGAATTAAATTACCTTCTTTTTTATAAAATAAACTTCGACCTTGTTTAATAATTTTGGTATAGCAAACTGCTTCAATTCCCCAATACTTTTCAGTTAAAAAAAAGTCGATTCTAGTTTTTTGTTTTTCAGGATAAATTTCTAATAAAACCACATTTTCTGGTTTTTCCCCGCCTAGAAGCATATTTCTCATTATTTCCAAATAAGACGGTGAATCTAGTCCATTGAAAAATTGACTGTAGCCTTCAGGAAAATAATATTTTTCTTTAAATAGGTTGCCTATATAATGTTGAAATGCAAAAAGTGATGGGAAGCCTTGAAGTTCAATAAGTTGAGGTTCTAATTCATCTGTATCATTTTTACAAATTGCAAAATCGATTGCAATAAAATGAGGCTGTTTGTTCTGATTGGGAACTTTCTGGTTGGCCGGAATGGCCTTTGCCATTTTATTGAAAAACCCGTCTTCGCAAACTGTTGCTAATATATCATCACATGCCTGTATCAGCTTATTTTTCAAAAGCTTAGGAACGAAAATTGGTGTCTCAGCTATTCTAAACTCCAATTGATTGGGTAATTCCTCTTTGATTTGTCCAATCAAACTTTCATATTTTTCATTAGAAAAACTTTCATTGAATTTTTGACGGGCATTTTTTTCCATTAGGCCATTACCATTAATTGTTCCATAGCTTGGTGCAAGATAGCGGGTAAAATTTCGGCCTCTGTCAACCTTATTTTATCAGGGTCGTCGAGATGATCAATCATATCATTGTACTTTTCTAAGCCATGCTCATTTATTATTGCTTTGCGTTTTTCATCTTGTTTGAAATGATGAAGCATACCCTCCGAATCGGCTTCAGGATGGAATTGCGTTCCAATAATCTCGTCGGTGAACCTGATGGCCATCACAGCCCTTTCAAGTTTTATTTGAGGCCGCTCCTTTTCAATACAAAGTATTTTAGCACCAAATTCATTGATTTTTTGATAGTTAAGTTTAATTAGCTGGTAATCACGAGAGTCGACTGCATGAAAAATTGGAGGAAGATTTTGGAAAAAAGGTTCTTTTAAGCCCAATTCTGTTTTATGAATGGGCATGACTCCAAAAGATGTAGATTTCCGTTTGCAGACTTTGCCAAATTCTAAATAAATAGTAGCTAATTCAAAGGAGTGACAAATCAAAAACAGAAATTTTTTACTTTCTGATGTTTTATTGTATTCAATTATTGCTTCTAAAAACAAGCCGAAATTAGGCTCCCAGTCATTTCCTTGAGGCAATGGATTACCTGGCCCACCAGAT
>JANMZR010000419.1:0-1926 GCA_031383555.1 Cytophagaceae bacterium
ATGGCTCAAAATTGCTAGAAATTTTGGTGCTTGGCAATAGCGAATTAGGGTGAGATTTTGGAGATTTTTTTTTTGCAAATAGCAATTGAGAGAGAGGCAAGCTTTTATTGCAATTAAAAGCGTTATTTTAAATAAAAAAGTTACAATTCATTTCTAAATAATATAATCGATTTTAATACGGTATTTTCAGCGTAATTATGGTTCCAATTCCTATTTCTGAATCAATTGCTGCAACAGAAGAATTATCATTCAATTGTTTTGCTAGTTCTTTACTTTTTGCTAAATATTCAATAGCTTGTTGCAGCTCTTTTTTTGCGGTATATACTTTTGCTATATTAAAATAATTTTTCTGCGCCTCAGGAAGATTTTTTTTTTCTATTGAAAAATTTAAGCCATCAGTAAAATGCTTTAATGCCTTTTCGAAATCGCTCAAACCAAGGTAAATATTGCCTAGTCCTCCGTGCGCTGTTCCTAAACCACGTCGGTCGTTTAAAGTTGTTTTTATTTTAAGCGATTTATTGGCATAAAATAAGGCCTGGTTGTATTGTTTTAATTGAGTAAATGAATTACATAAACCTTGATAGCAAAAAGAAATACCTCTTTGATTATTAATTTCTTCAAACAGCCGCAACGACCTGAGGTGTTGTTCAGTTGCTTTTTGATAATTGCCAAGTAGGGTGTAAGTGTTTCCTAAATTTAGCATTTGCCCAGCAGTTGATTCTTTATCTCCCAACTTAATAAAAAGGGTTATTGCTTTTTCAAAAAAAGGTATAGTTTTCTGGTTAGCCCCTGTTCTTTTGTAATAAAGTGCTACAGTTACGTAATAGTTGGATGAAAGGGCATCTTTTTCAGATTCATTTGCCTTAAGAGTTAGTGTTTTAATTGCGTTAAGATAATATTCAGCACTATCTGGCTTACCAGCATCATGAAAAAGGTAAACCAATTGCCCGTAAGAACTACTGAGCCGTTTTGAATCGTTATTTTCTTTACTAATGGCTATAGCCGCATTAAGGTATGCCCGGGATTTTACAGGATCTTTTCGTGAATATTCAAAGGCAAGCCCATTATAAGCTTTGGCTACATCTGCTTTATTTTTACTTTGAGATATTATTTTATTCAGACTGTCTTCTACAGCCTGCTTTGCATAAGTTAAAGTATGAAGAAGCAAAAGAGGAAATAGTATACTGCAATTTCTTATCGATCGAAATAGTTTGACATGGTTGTGAAAAATAGTGATGGCAATTTTTAGCATATTCTAATTTCATGAAAAGTCAGAGAATATAGCTATTTAATAAAAACACCACTCAAAATAATCGGTGTTTTTCTATATTTTTTCAAGATATTCTAACTAATGAAATAAGTGATAGCTAATATGGCTGAGATTTTGACTGTTTAGTGATTTACCCAATCGTCGAAATGCAAAAGCCGAAACAAAAATTACCAATATCAAAAGAAGGTCTATTTTTTATTGCTTCAAAAACCTATTAGTTCCAAACTTAAAATTTTCATTAGAAATAAAATAATTTTCTGTTACTAATGATTGAATATTCCAATTAAACTGATTTGTTCCTTTTGTAAGAATAAACAATTTTGTTTCAATTATTTTGCCCAAATTATTGATTAATAATAGTGTAACTAATTCAATATTAGTTGACTGTATTTCTATTTTTAAATAGTCGGCATTAGGATTTGGGTAGACTGCAATTTGATTTATCCTGTTTTCCAAGGCCACATTTATAATTTTTGAATAATAAAATGTGCCGTCGAGGTCAATCATTTTTAATAAAAATGTTGAGATAGACTATTATAATAAACGTAATGGCGATATATTGATTTTATTTCGAGGAAATGAAAACCTATTAGTAATGGCTTTGTTTAAGTGAATATATGATAAAAACGCCTGCAAAAAGACCCCTTCCGTCATTC
>JANMZR010000426.1:0-2520 GCA_031383555.1 Cytophagaceae bacterium
AATAGTGAAAAATATATTAGAGTAAAACGCCTATTTTTTTACCAAGTTTGAAAATTACCACTGCTGGAAGTTTTTACTTTTCTTTGTTGGATATATTTGGTTTCGGTACTATTTAATGTTTCAAAAATATTTTTTATCTGACTTTCGGTTAAATTTATTTTATTCAAACGGGCCAATATTTGCTCACGCTCAGATAGTTGGTCTAAAACTCCCTGATTTACTTTACTATTTTCAATTTCTATTTTATTTTGATTTTGTTTTGAATTGGTTTTGTTCATTTTTGGCCTGTAAAGTTTTTTCAGGAGCATTAAATTGTACCTAGCCAAATCATGTTTGTAATCTTTTCGTAAGGCTCTTTCAAAATTCGAAATAGCATTTAATGAGTCTCCCTCAAAAGTATTTATTAAACCAAGGTGAAATTCTGCCTCTAAAGCGACTTGGATATTGTTTGAATTTGTCAATTTAAAATAAATATTTTTAGCTTCTTTATATTTTTTTTGTTGGAAATAGGCCAAGCCTAAATTTCCAGGTATTTCAGGCTCATTTTCAACAACTTCATTAAGTTTTTTCAAATTTATTTCCATTAAGCTATATTTTTTTTCATAAAAAAGTTTAGTGGCTTCTTTTTTTAAATAGTTATTTTTAGCCACTTCAGATAGGTTTTGCCAATTAAAAAAAAGCAAGAAAAGCTCAAAAAATAGGTTATTCATTTACTCAGTTTCCGGATTTATTGTTTAAATTGAAAATTTGTATAGGTAATAGCAAATCAATGCAAATAATAAAAATAGCAATTATTAGTGGGTAATGATACTTATTACCAGGCTTTGAGGCATTTACTGATTGTAAGTTTTTTACTCCTTTCAAATTTTCAATACCCTCTATAATATCATTTAACGGCGAGTTAGTATTAGTATATTCCAGATACCTTCCGTTAGTTTGAGCGCCAATAGATTTCAAATATTCTGTTTCCAATTTGGTATTAACAAAACTCCCATTTTTATTTTTCAATATTTTGCCATCTTTATCATAAATATAGCTTCCGTTTTTAGTGCCAACACCAACAAGAAACAAATTAATTCTCTTTCTTTTTATATCATTTATGGTGCTTTCACTCACATCTGAGAAGTCTTCACCATCGGTGAAAGCTATAATTGCTGCACTTGTACCATTAAGGAAATTTGTTTCGTTAATTTTTTCCAAGCAAAGTTTAAATGAAGCCTCCAAATTTGTGCCAGCCGTTGCAAAATAATCTGTATTAAGAGTGCCAATTAGTTCTTTAAGGATATTTGTATCAGTAGTGAGCGATGTATGTACAATGGCATCAGAAGCAAATGCAATTATGCCAAAGCGGTCCATTGGGAAATAAGTCACAATTTTTTTAAGCTCATTTTTTGTTTTCTCTAGGCGGGTTGGGGCAATGTCTTTAGCATCCATTGACTTTGATACATCCACTAAAAAATATATGATTTTATTTGAAGCATTTTCTCTTGCGTTGTTATCATAATTGCCAAATGAAGGTTCTAATAAGGCAATAATTAAGAGTGAAAATGCAAACAAACGAGGTAGAAATTTTAAAAAGGAGGCTCTCGCACTGATTTTTAATTTTATTGATAAATAAACTATTTTCAAAAAATAAAGCAAGTAAACAGTAAAAAATATACCAATGAACCAATATTCGACCCCACTTATATTTTTATTCCAAAACATTATTTATCAATTAGATATAATTTTTTTAATAATGCAAATTTGGGGAATTTTAGGTGAATATTCCAATAAAATTTCAGAATTGAGTCAAGGGAACTTCTATACACGCTCTTTATTTTTTTAAAACCTCATTCTTGTTTCTAAAGAAAGGAATAGGCTTGTCGGAATTTGAGATTATAGAAGTGTCCCTAATAATTAGCTTATTTCGAAATTCTTATTTTGGTTAAAAATATTAAATAAATTAGTAGAAATTGTTTTTTTTTGAATTCAAAATTTGGAGAATGGAAGAATTTGCCTACCTTTGCACCTCCTAATCGGTATTTTGGCTGATTTCAGGAGAGATGCCTGAGAGGCCGAAAGGAACAGTTTGCTAAACTGTCGTACTGGCAACGGTACCGAG
Source organism: Cytophagaceae bacterium (assembly GCA_031383555.1). Classification (GTDB taxonomy): domain Bacteria; phylum Bacteroidota; class Bacteroidia; order Cytophagales; family Spirosomataceae; genus JANMZR01. Next base: position 2,105 of record JANMZR010000426.1, read on the forward strand.
GGTTCGAATCCCTCTCTCTCCGCTGATTGAAAAGATACAGCTATTTATTAGCATATTGATTGGGAAAATATAGTATTCGGGGCGTGGCGCAGTCCGGTAGCGTACCTGGTTTGGGACCAGGGGGTCCCAGGTTCGAATCCTGGTGCCCCGACTTAAAAATTGCCAATTTGAGATTCGAATTGGCAATTTTTTTAATTTGATTTTTTTGGGTCCTATAGCTCAGCTGGATAGAGCAAACAGAACGCCGCCCGCAGTTTCTAAGCTGTAGGTCTTAGGTTCCACAGTGGTATGAAGTAATTAAAATAAATTGGTCCTATAGCTCAGCTGGATAGAGCAACAGATTTCTAATCTGTAGGTCTCAGGTTCGAATCCTGATGGGATCACAAAGGGAGCATTTGCTCCCTTTTTTCATTAAT
>JANMZR010000428.1:0-5341 GCA_031383555.1 Cytophagaceae bacterium
TAATATTTCCCTGTTGGCTGCATCATGATTTTCAGGATTAATTGATTAACAAGATTTCAAAATCCCTAAAATCCTCAAATCAAGCAAATCCTGATTCAGACAAATTTTCACTCCGTTTTCAAACTCTTTACAGGGTTCATCAATGCCGCTTTTATGGCTTGGTAACTAACTGTTAATAAGGCGATTATTACTGCACCAAATCCAGCAAACACAAAATATTCAAATCCCAAACTTATTTTGTAAGCATATCCATTCAACCAATTTTTTAAAATTAAATAGGAAATGGGTGAGGCAATCAGTATCGCTAATATTACTGGTTTTAAGAATTCTTTGGACAGCAAGGTTGTAATGTTTAAAACTGTAGCTCCCAATACTTTTCTCACGCCAATTTCTTTTGTACGTTGCTCCGCTGTAAACATGGCTAGTCCAAAAAGCCCCAGGCAGCTAATCAAAATAGCTATTGTTGTAAACGAGTTGATAATTTTACTCAAAGTTTGCTCGGCTATGTATTGCCTTTGAATATCTTCATCCAAAAAAGTGAATTCAAAAGGAGCTTCGGGTATCAGTTTTTTCCAAATTTGTTCCGACTTTGAAATAAAACCTTTAAAATCAGCCGTTAGTAAATCAACAATTGCATAGTCAGGGTAAATGTCCAAATAGCTAATCAAAGGATCAATCTCCTTTTTCAAAGAATTATTGTTGTAATTTTTGTGAACGCCAACAACTGTAAACTTTTTTTGTTGGTCTTTGGCCCCTGAATACAAATCAGTTCCAATGACTGTAGCAAGGTCAAGGTGCATCGCTATCAAAGCTTTTTCATTGATAATTACCTGATTATTGGTGTCGGCCATAGTTAGGTTTCTGCCAGCTATTATTTGAATATTTAATGCTTTCAAAAAGTCAGGTTCAATTCCATTGTTTTTTATCAAAATGCCTTGATCGAGCGTTTCGCCTGATTTATATAAGAGGTTGTCTTGCAGTATATTAGAAGACGGATAATAAGTGGTTCCACCAACACTTTTTACTTCCTTTTGGGATAAAAGCTCATTCTTAAAAGCATTAAATTGTGTCATCGCCTGTTCAGTGGGAAACGAAATCACAATTTTTTGTTTTTGGTCAAAACCTAAATGCTGATTTTGGATGTGGCTCAATTGCTTTGAGATAACAAAAACACCCACAATAAGCATAATTGCCACAGTAAATTGAAAAACTACCAATCCTTTTCTAAGATAAACAGAGGCCAAATCAAATTTAAAAATGCCCTTTAGCACAGCAACCGGTTTAAAATTTGATAAATACAGCGCTGGGTAAATACCCGCCAAAAGGCCAGTAATTAAAGCCAAAACTAATGCGATTAAGATTATTTTTGATTCAACAAATGGGTTGAAAATCAAGCTACTATCGGTTAGGGTATTTAAAAATGGTGTTAAAAAGAACACTATTGGCAAGGCAAGAAATATGGATATAAAAGATATAACCAATGATTCGCTTAAAAACTGCCCGATTAACGAACTTTTATCAGCACCAATTGCTTTTCGCACGCCTACTTCTTTGGCCCTTCGTACCGAGTGAGCGGTGGAAAGGTTCACAAAATTGATACAAGCAATTATTTGAATAAAAAAGGCAATTAGGATTAAAATATTAAGAAAAGAAATATCAGATACTTTCCCTATTTGGCCACCTATTCCCTTGGAATAGAGATTAATATCTGTCATTTTTTGGAGTATAAGCTGTTTTTTCATGCCCATTTCTTTGAGGCGTGCTCCTGCATATTTTTGTAGAAAAGCAGGGAATTTAGCTTCCAAATTTGAAGAATTTGAATTAGGCGAAAGCTTTAAATAAGTATGAATAAAATTATTACCACCCCATTCAGTATCCTTTCGGGCAAAGTCACCCAAGCCACCACTATTCAGATTTACAATAAAAGCTGGTTTGAAATGAGACTTTCGGAAATTCTCATTAAAAACGCCTTTAATTGTATAGTTTAAAGTACCTGCATTACTACCGATTTTCATCGATTTACCCATTGCTTTTTCTGTGCCAAATAACTTTTTGGCTATCGCAGTCGAAATAACAACAGTATTTGGTTGGTCCAAAGCATGGGAGCTGCTGCCTTCAACAAATTGAAAATTAAATATTTTGAAAAAAGAAGAATCTGCCAAAAAACCTTTTTCTTCTGTAAAAGTTACTGTTTTACCAACAGTACCCAATATTGTGTTTTTTGAAGTGAAAAAATTTAGAACTCTTGCCATTTCTTGAATTTCAGGGAAATCTTTTTTAAGCATTGGGCCAATTACCGGTGAGGAAGTTGCTGTATTAAAAACCGACTTATCGGTCAAATCTAAATGTGTTCTAAGTTTATAGATATTCTCAGCATCGAGATGGTGCTTATCATAACCAAATTGGTCGTTCACATATAATAAAATATAAAGGCAGCAGACCGTGCCGGCTGTCAAACCTAAAATATTTAAGAAACTGAACATCTTGTTGCGGATGATGTTTCTGAAGGCGATTTTGAGGTAGTTAGCCCCCATGCCCCCGAAGGGGGTTACTTTAAAAGATTTCATAATATTTTCGTTTTACTCGTTATTTTTTTTGGTATCAGCCATCAGGTTTGAGGTATCAGTTTCGTCTCATTTCTGATAGCTGATACCTCAAACCTCATACCTGTTTACTCCGTCTTCAAACTCTTCACAGGGTTCATCAATGCTGCTTTTATAGCTTGGTAACTTACTGTTAATAAAGAAATAATTATTGAAATCGCTCCAGCTGCCACAAAAATCCACCAGTGTAAATTAGTTTTAAAGGCAAAATCTTTTAGCCAATTGAACATCAAATAATAGGCTATTGGCGTGGCAATAATTATGCTTAATAGGATAAGTTTAACAAAATCTTTAGATAATAGTATCAAAATACTGCTTACCGAAGCTCCCAATACTTTACGAATACCAATTTCTTTGTTTCGCTGTTCGGCCATAAAAGTAACTAAACCGAAAAGACCCAAACAAGAAATAAAAATAGCTAATGTAGCAAATAAGCCAAAAACACGAGATGTTTGTACCTCTTTATGATAGGTTTGGTTAAATTGTTCATCAAGAAATTTGTATTCAAAAGGATATTCGGGGTATTGCTTTTTCCAAGCTATTGCTACTTTTTCTATGATCGATGAATAGTTTTTATCTCCTAATTTTATCGCCAATTGCCCCGAATTATTGTCATTTATCATCATTAATGGAAAAATTGGACTTTTTAAATCCATTTGGTTGAAATCTTCTACGATTCCGATAATTTGTCCATTTACAGGCACCTCGGCATAGGCACCAGTTGGGCTATTTTCATATTTGATGTAACCTATGATTTGCCCTAATTTCCAACCAAATTTACTTGTGGCTTCACGACTTACTACATAGTTTTTCTTATCTGCGATATTGTTTTCTTCAAAAAAGCGACCTTCTAATAATTTTATACCAAAAACCGATTTATACTTAGCATCAATATAAAGTTGACCAATCGTAGGGTCATCTTGTTGATTTTTAAGAGATTGTGGCGATACTTTATTGAAGCCAATACCATTGCCTGGTAATATTGAAACCGCTGTTACTTCTTTTACACCAATCATTTTTGCCAATTCATTTTGAAGCAAGTTTCTTTGATTACTTGTACTTTGTGGTGGTAAATTCAAGGTTAATATCTGCTCACGTTTATATCCCAGATCTTTATGTTGTAGAAAATATAGTTGATTCATTACCACCATAGTTGCAACAATCATTATTACTGAAACTGAAAATTGTATTATCACTAAACCTTTACGAAGAAAAGAAAGACCACTACTTGGTAATAAATAATTTTTTAGTACCAAAATTGGCCTAAAACCAGATAAAACAAAGGCGGGATAAAGCCCTGTGATTAAACTTGCCAATAAAATAAAACATATAAAAATTGTAAAATGAAAAGGAGTAAAAAACTGTTTAAGTGAAACACTTTTTTCAGCAAAATCATTAAAAAACGGAAGGATGATCTGGACTAAATTTATAGCTAAAACAGTAGCAATAAATGTAAATACTAAAGATTCGCCCAAAAATTGACCAATAAGTTGCTTGCGTTCGGCGCCAATTACCTTTCTTACGCCGACTTCTTTTGCCCTCAAAGTGGCTCTAGCCAACGACAAATTCAGGTAATTGAAACAAGCTAATAGTAAAATAGAAATACCTACAGCCAAGAAGATACGGACAAATTCTATTGCATTTGTTGCCCGGATGCGGTCGTCGGTAATATTTTTCAGGTAGATATCTCGCAAAGGAATTACAGATAATTTCCATGCACCTGCATTAGCATCTTTTGTTTCTTTTTGAATTGCGGAAAGTTGCTTTGTGACATTGGCAAAGCTATTTCGAGGGCTTAAAAGAAAATAATTCATACCAATAAAATCCCAAAAAGAGGCTTTTTGAGCGCTGAGGAGATTTTTTGCATTTTGTGAGGAAGCCAAAAAGTCCACAATTAAATGTGTATTATCTGGCGAATTTTTCATTACACCCACTACCAAAAATGTTGCTTTGCCGTTTAATTGTACTTCAATTGTTTGGCCAATTGGATTCGAATTGGCAAAATATTTAACAGCTATTCGTTCTGAAATCACCACTTTATTAGGCAAAATTAAGGCATTTCTTAACGAGCCTACTACCATCGGAAATTCAAATATTCGAGTCAAATTTGAATCTGCCAAGCAAAAACGAGTCTCATAGTCTGCGAAATTTAGTTTTGAAATCAGCGCTCGATTTGGTGAAATTTGGGTAACTGCTTCAATACCAGTACGTTTCTTGAGTAATTCACCAAATGCTGACCCACTGGATGATGAATTAGGAAACTGTTGAAACAATCCAATACGATCCGCTTTGGGCTGGTGGGCATCAAAGCTCAAGTCATCTAAAACATAAAGTGTAATAATGAGGCATGTAGCCAAGCCAACTGCCAAACCAATTATATTTATAAATGAATAAACCTTATTTTTCAAGAGGTTTCTATATGCTATTTTGATATAGTTTCTAAGCATTTTATTTAATTGTTAAAAGGTTTCGGTTACCTATTAGGAAGTATCAGGATTGGCCTCATACCTTATACCTCATACCTGTTTACTCCGTCTTCAAACTCTTCACTGGGTTCATTAAAGCTGCTTTAATGGCTTGGTAACTTACTGTTAATAAAGTAATTAACAGAGCGCCAATACCAGCAGCAATAAATATCCACCAGCTTATTTCAGTTCGGTAGGTATATTTTTGCAACCATTCGTTCATAAAATAATAAGCAATTGGGGCTGCGATAAGGCAGGAAATAATAACCAAAA
>JANMZR010000073.1:0-6654 GCA_031383555.1 Cytophagaceae bacterium
CGGGCGAACCCGTTTTTAGGAAAATTTTGTCTAAAAACGTTCGCTGCGACGATTCGCATAAATCAATACGGTCTTGATTTATGGCGGTCGGCGTTCCGATTCTTTTGTATAGACGGGCAGGCCTAGTGAAAAGAACAAAGAAATTTAATGTCAGTAACAATTGCGTTTAATAATTAATTTTGAATTCTATCAATTAAAAAAATAGAAATAATATTACCAAATAAATTCATATAGCACCAAATAAATACCAGACTTCAAATGTTAAAATTAGAAAATGAAATTATACGAAATTGATGCAGGGAATTTTAAACTGGATGGAGGAGCAATGTATGGAGTAGTTCCTAAGTCATTTTGGAATAAATGGAACCAGGCAGATGAAAATAATTTATGTACCTGGAAAATGCGCTGCTTGCTAATCGAAGATGGTAAAAGACTCATTTTAATTGATACCGGGATGGGCTCAAAACAAAATCTTAAATGGCAAAGCTACTTTTCGCCGCATGGAGATTCCAACTTAGTAAATTCAATTAATTTAGCTGGTTTTTCTCCAAATGATATTACAGATGTAATTTTAAGCCATTTGCATTTCGACCATTGCGGTGGAGCAGTAACAAATAATGGCGGAAAACTAGAAACAACTTTTAAAAATGCTAAGTATTGGACCCATTCTGAACATTGGGCTTGGGCAAACGCTCCTAATTTAAGAGAAAAAGCAACTTTTCTTACAGAAAATATTCAACCAATTTTAGAATTCAACCAATTGAATTTTATTGACAAGCAAAAAGAAAAACCATTTGACAAAATAGAACTAATCACAGCGGATGGTCATACAGAAAAAATGATAATGCCCTTAATAACAGTTGATAATCAAAAAATATTATTTGCCGCAGATACAATACCTTCTGCATCACATGTACATATACCTTATGTAATGGCCTATGATGTAAGACCCCTTCAAACAATGATAGAAAAAAATGAAATAGTAGAAAAAGCTCAAAAAAATAATTGGATTATTTATTATGACCACGACCCTATTTTCTCATGTAGTAATATTGAACTCACAGATAAAGGTTATAGAGCTAATAATCTGGGTAGTTTAGCAGATTTTAACTTATAAATAAAAAACTATATGGAAAACCCACAATTTGAAATTACCGTTAATAATTCTATTTATAATTTGTCAGCTAAAGATTTATCTGATTTAGACTTAATAAAAATACATGAAAATAAGTATAATTCCATTTTAAATAATTTATCGAAAAATATTACAATAGCTGAGAGTAATTTCAACAAAAAAAATTATAAAATTGAAATTGAGGGTGAAATATTTGATGTGTTTATAAAAACTCCTCTTGATCTTCAAATAAATAAGTTAGGCTTTGAAAATAAAAATGCTAAAAAAATTACAAATATCAAAGCCCCCATGCCAGGTTTGGTATTGGAAATACTTGTAAAAAATGGAGATTTTATAAAACAGGGCGAAACCTTGGTTGTGTTGGAAGCCATGAAAATGGAAAATAGCTTAAAAATTCAAGCAGATGCAATAATTGGAAATGTTCTAATAAAAAAAGGACAAGCCGTTGAAAAAGGTCAAATTTTAATTGAGTTAAAATAATGGAAACGGACAATATATTTTCTGAATTTACCAAACCATCGAAAGAAGATTGGAAGGATAAAATAAAAGGTGAATTAGGCGAAAAATATGACCAAATAGTTTTGGAAAATTATGGCACAAATCCAAGCCAACATTTTGATGATAAAATAACCATAAAAACAAATGAACGCCCGAATAAATCAACTTTTTTTTGTGAAGAAATTAATGTAAAAAATAATTTTCAAATAAACCAAACCATATTAACTGCCCTCGAAGGTGGTGCCAATTCAATTAAACTTTCTGTTCAATATCAATGGAGTTTTGAAGATTTTCAAGAAATCTTTAAAGGTGTTTTTCTTGCGTATATTTTCGTTATTTTAAAATTTGAAAGTGATGAAATTAATTTAGAGCTGTTTTTTCAAAATTTTAAAAAATACTTGTTAGAAAAGGAAGTAAAATTCAGTGAAATCAATGGCCAAATAACTCCTACAATTAATACTGATAATTCATCTATTTTAAAAGAGTTTTCTGGATTAAAATTGACAACGATTATCAGCTCAGAAAACGTCGAACCAATAATACAACTACTTGATATACTATTATTTACTGAAAATAAACTATCCTATTTTGAAAATATTAATGTAAGAAAAGAATATGCCAATTCTTTGGTATTTGACCTTAAATTAAGCAACCATTTTTACCATAATATCGCCTTAATAAAAACATTAAAAATACTTTTAAGAAATGTGTTAAAAGCTTATGAACTAAGCAATAATATTTTTATAAAGGTTAACATAAATACCAATACTATTTCCGACAAAAGCCTTGCGATAATTGCAGCTACAAATCAAGCATTATCAGCAAAAATTGGCGGAATTGATTTATTAGAAATGACCAATTTTGATCTAAATCAAACAGTATTTAGTTCACCTTTTTCAAATAGAATGGCAAGGAATATTCAAAATATTTTAGAATTAGAATCAGGCTTTAATAAAGTTATTGACCCTTCAAGTGGTAGTTATTTTATTGATAATTTAACCAAAAATATTTGTGAAAAAGTATGGGCCGAATTTCAAAAAAACCAAATAATATAAATCGAATTTATGAATAAAATATTAGTAGCCAACAGAGGCGAAATTGCTTTAAGAATTATAAAAACCATAAAAAAAATGGGTATAAAATCTGTAGCCATTTTTTCTGAAATAGATAGAAATTCACCCCATGTTTTGGAAGCTGACGAAGCCGTTTGTATTGGCAAAAACCCCTCGAATCAATCCTATTTACTAATGGATAAAATAATTGAAGTATCCCTTCAATTGGGTGTTCAGGGGATTCACCCAGGCTATGGTTTTTTAAGTGAAAATGCAACTTTTGCCGAAAAAGTAGTTGATGCAGGGATTATTTTTATTGGGCCAAGCGCTGAGGCCATTAGGGTTATGGGCTCTAAATTAGCCGCAAAAGCATGTGTGAAAAAATGCAATATCCCGATGGTACCAGGTTTAGATACTGCTATTGAAAATATTGAACAATCAAAAATAAAAGCCAATGAAATTGGCTACCCAATTCTCATAAAAGCATCGGCGGGAGGTGGTGGTAAAGGCATGCGAATAGTTGAACATGAAAATGAGTTTGACGAACAATTACAAAGAGCAATAAGTGAAGCCAAATCATCATTTGGTGATGGTTCGGTATTCATTGAAAAATATGTGAAATCGCCCAGACATATTGAAATTCAAGTTTTAGCTGACAATTTTGGCAATACCCTGTATCTTTTTGAGCGTGAATGCAGTATACAAAGAAGGCACCAAAAAGTAGTTGAAGAAGCGCCTTCTTCTATTTTGACGGAGCCAATAAGAAAAGCGATGGGTGAGGCGGCTGTTCTTGTTGCCAAATCATGTAATTATTCTGGCGCTGGCACTGTGGAGTTTCTAGTTGACGAGCAATTGAATTTTTATTTTTTAGAAATGAATACAAGGCTACAAGTCGAACATCCGGTGACGGAAATGATTACTGGCCTAGACCTCGTGGAACAACAAATTAAAATTGCCAGAGGTGAAGAACTATCCATTTCTCAGGAAAATTTAAAAATTAATGGCCACTCAATTGAGCTTCGTGTTTACGCTGAAGACCCTTATAACGACTTTTTGCCCTCCATTGGCTTATTAGAGAAATACCAGTCACCGATTGGGAATGGTATAAGAGTGGATGACGGCTATAGAGAAAAAATGGAAATTCCCATTTATTACGATCCAATGATTGCCAAATTGGCAGTGCATGCCCAAACAAGAAATGAAGCCATTGCTTTGATGGCTAAAGCGATAGATGAATTCAAAATCGAAGGCATCGCTACTACCCTACCTTTTGGGAAATTTGTAATGGAAAATTCATCTTTTAAATCAGGTGATTTCGATACTCATTTTGTAAAAACTCATTTTAGTACTGAAGCCAATGAAAATAAAATAAATACAAAAAAAGAACTGGCCGCATTTATAGCCTTAAAAATATATTTAGAGCAATCAAAGCTTACTATTCCGGTTGAAAATAATCTCTCAAATTGGAACAGAAATAATAGATGAAAAAGCCCAACTTTAAAAATATTGAACTAGATTTTGACATTGATTTTCAAAAGAAAAACGATGAAAATAACTTAGCTAATGATGCCTCTAAATCGTCAAATTCAAGCTATCATTTTGAGCCTCTAAATCACCTAGATTTTGTTGCCGGACTACCTCCATTTTTAGGGGGTCCTTATGCAAGTATGTACCTAGAAAAACCATGGACAATTCGTCAATATGCAGGCTTTTCATCAGCTGAAGCAAGTAATGAGTTTTATAAAAATAACTTAAAGCAGGGTCAAAAAGGATTGTCAGTTGCTTTTGATTTAGCCACTCATCGAGGTTATGACTCTGACAATGAACGTGTTATAGGTGATGTTGGTATGGCTGGTGTAGCTATTGATACGGTTGAAGACATGAAAATTCTATTTGATGGCATACCCTTAGACAGCATGACGGTTTCAATGACTATGAATGGTGCCGTCATTCCAATATTGGCTTTTTTTATAGTAGCAGCGGAAGAATTTGGCGTTTCAAAAAGCCTTTTAAATGGAACCATTCAAAATGATATTTTGAAAGAATTTATGGTGCGAAATACCTATATTTATCCACCAAAACCCTCCATGAAAATAGTGGGTGATATTCTTAAATATTGTTCAGAAAACATGCCAAAATTCAACCCAATTTCAGTAAGTGGTTATCATATGCTCGAGGCAGGAGCACCAGCACATTTAGAGCTCGCTTATACCTTGGCCAACGGTTTGGAATATTTGGAAACAGGCCTAAAGGCAGGTCTTAAAATTGATGATTTTGCCCCCAGAATTTCCTTTTTTTGGGGCATTGGAATGGATTTTTTTATGGAAATTGCAAAAATGAGAGCGGGCAGATTGTTATGGGCAAAAATAGTAAAACAGTTTAATCCAAAAAATGATAAATCGATGGCCTTGAGAACTCATTGTCAGACTTCTGGCTGGAGTTTAACCGCCCAAGATCCTTACAATAATATAACAAGAACCACCATTGAAGCCATGGCAGCGGTGTTCGGTGGCACCCAGTCATTACATACAAATTCACTCGACGAGGCCATAGCTTTACCGACTGAATTTTCAGCAAAAATTGCCCGAGATACCCAACTTTTTTTACAAAAAGAAACGCATATTACCAACGCAGTTGACCCTTGGGCTGGCTCCTATTATGTTGAAAAATTAACAGATGATTTGGTTCAGCAAGCATGGAAAATCATTGAAGAAATTAAAGAAATTGGTGGCATGACCAAAGCAATTGAATTGGGAATTCCTCAAAATAATATTGAAAAAGCAGCCACAATAAAACAAGCAAATATTGAAAATGGAATTGATAAGATTATCGGACTCAACTGCTTTAAAACTTCTGAAAATCAAACCATTAACACCCTTTCAATAGATAATACTTTAGTAAGAAATCACCAAATAAATAGGCTAAAAATTGTTAAGGAATCAAGAAATGAAAAGGCAGTAAACCAAGCCTTAAATGATTTGACAAATGCGGCAAAACTAGAAAACAGAAACTTGTTGGAGGCCGCCATAATTGCCGCTAAGCAAAGGTGCACATTAGAAGAAATCACTGAAGCAATGGCTAAAATATACGGTCGACACAAGGCCACAATTCGTAGTTTTAATGGAGTTTATGCTAAAGAAATGGAAAACAATTTAACCTTTGAAAAAGCAAGATTAATGTCAGACAATTTTGCGAAATTAGACGGCAGGCGACCACGCATTTTAGTGGCCAAAATTGGGCAAGATGGGCACGATAGAGGAGCCAAAATAATTGCCACTAGCTTTGCCGATTTGGGCTTTGATGTGGACATTGGCCCTCTTTTTCAAACACCAAAAGAAGCAGCTTGGCAAGCCATTGACAACGATGTCCATATTATAGGGGTGTCATCATTGGCAGCTGGCCACAATACCCTTATACCTCTATTAATCAAAGAGTTAAAAGATAATAACGCCTCAGATATAATGGTAATATTAGGGGGTGTTATTCCGCCGAGTGACCATGAATATTTGAGAAAAATTGGAGTAAAAGGTATATTTGGTCCAGGCACAACTATTGCTGAAGCAGCCATTGAAATATTAGAAAAACTAACCTTGGAATTAACATGATTTGAAAATAAAATCAAATACTAAAATACGGTAAATCCAAATCAAGAAATTCCGTTTTCCTGAAAAAAAATAAGCTATGAAAAATAAAATAGAAATACTAAAAGAAAAACTAGAAAAAGGTAAACTTGGAGGTGGCCGAGTTAGAATAGAATCACAACATAAAAAAGGTAAACTCACTGCTCGTGAAAGAATTTATTTATTGCTCGACGAGGGCTCATTTGAGGAAATTGGCGCTTTGGTATTGCATAGAACAATTGACTTTGGCATGGAAGACCAACAGTTTTATGGCGATGGGGTTATAACGGGTTATGGCACTGTTAATGGCAGATTAGTGTATGTTTTTGCACAGGACTTTACCGTATTT
>JANMZR010000089.1:0-3381 GCA_031383555.1 Cytophagaceae bacterium
ATCTGCAGCTTTTGAGCCATCTTCCCAACGATTTGGGTAAGTTTTAGACTGTGTCAATCTGCCTCCCCAGCCACCATAATTCGGATTTTCAAGATTAATCAAACCAACATCAACCAAATGTAAATAGGCTGGAGAATCGCCCTCCGAAATAAAATCATATTTTTCAAAACTGCCCCATTGTGCATTTTTGAGTTTCGAAATATCGCCATGAATATGCTCATTATCCCCTTCTTGCTTTTGGCCATCACCATAACTGTAATATTTTTTCAAAAGGGGCCCGTGATTATTAATGATTTTTTCACCCATAAATTTACCTTCAAAATATTTCTGAAACTCAGCAGGAACTTGACGCTTCCAAGGATAAGCAAAACAGGCAAATTGTATAGAATTGTACAATATTTTAATGTTTGGCCAATTTGGAGCTATATAATTCTTAAAGGTAGCGTCTTGGTCTAAAATGGCATAAATAATAGCTTTTTTACTTATTTTAGCCTTTATTTTTGACCATTGGTTTGTATTTTTATATTGATTTTCAATTGATTTTAAAGCTCGTGCAATTGTATTGGTGCCACCCCAAACTTGCAAATAAATCGGTTCAATGCTTTTATCCAATAATTTTTGCTTGATAAAATTAGAACCTTCTGTATCTTTCTCCATTTCACCTTCAAAGTCAATATTGCCAATTTTTATAATATTTTTTAGATAATTATGTTTAGGAAATCCTTGAGCATGTAATATCAATTTTGGAAACACTTTTGCATATTCATCAATTAATTCCTGCATCCAAGTCACGCCCGGCCACCTTAAATCAGTTTTTTCGCCATACAAAGTTTTGGTCATTTCCATTTCCGATACTATTTTTGTGCCTTTTCCATCACCTTTATAATGCCACATTGAGCTACTATAGACTAAGCCTTCAATTCGAAACTCATTGGAATAGAGCAACATACGAATAAATGAATCGACATCGTCAATTTCACCATCAGTAGTAACTATTGTTCTTGGTTTTTGATTTTTAATTTGGGCTTGTGCACCCAAGGAGAGAAATAGGAGAGGGATTATAATTAGAATACAGTTTTTCATAGTATTCTAAAATTACAGGAATAATTTTACTTTTCTGAAAAAAGATAAATTATTCCTGTAAATAATTATTTTTTATTCCGTTTTTAAGCTTTTCACAGGATTGGCAATAGCTGCATTAAATGACCTATAGCCTACTGTTAATGAAGCTATTAATATTGAACTCGTTATTGCAATGGCAAAAATTCCCCAGCCTATTGGCGTACGATATTCATAATCTTGCAACCAATTATTCATTACCCACCATGCCAATGGCGCAGCTATTAAGAAAGCTATTAAAATTAATTTGCCAAATTCTTTACTAAATAAACCGATAATATTGCCTACAGAGGCCCCTAAAACTTTTCTAATGCCTATTTCTTTTGTTTTTTGACTGGCCATAAAACTCACTAAACCAAACAAACCTAAGCAACCAATTAAAATGGCCACTAATGCAAAAAAGTTGATTAATTTACCCATGGTAACTTCATCTTCATATACTTTCTTTATTTGTTCGTCAACAAATTGAGCTTCAAAAAAACTTTCAGGATACACTCGATCATATGCTTTGCCAACTGATTTTAATGTACTCTGAATATCGTTAGTCGCTAATTTGATATTAGCATGGTAAATATTTGTCATACGGGATGTCATAAACAATGGACTTATTTTTTGACTTAAACCTCGCATATGAAAGTCCTTTATGACACCAACTATTGGCAGTTTCTTGCCATTAGCTTCCATAGTTTTGTTAAGTATATCTGCTGGATTTTTAAATCCAAGTTTTTTTACAAGTGTCTCATTTACAATATATTCACGAGCAGAATCAGCAAGTAAAATATTTCTACCAGCAATGAGTTCTATACCATATAATTCCAAATATTTATCGTCAATATCTTTCAAATCAACACCAAATTCTTCTTCTTTTGGTCTGTTGTCAAACTGTATTGAGGTAGTGCTTGTCCAGCCAGTTTGTGGTGCGCCACTCATTGAATAGCTAAATTTATCAATTCCTGATTGGCCTGCAACTAAGTTTTTGAAAGTGCCTAATTTTACTATATCTTGATTATTTGTAAAAGGTAACTTTATGGTCACAATAGCTTCTTTTTTAAAGCCAAGGTCCTTGTTTTGAAAATACGAAAGTTGACTTGTTACTACTGCCATACCAATTATTAGCATTTGGGAAATTGCAAATTGCATAACAACCAGTCCTTTTCTGATATTAAAACCGCCTAATTGCTGGGTAGAAATTTTACCTTTCAAAGCCATAACAGGTTGAAAACCAGACAATATAAGTGCAGGATATGCACCTGAAAATAGTATTACAAAAATTACGATTCCTAATAAATAAAATAGGAGTGTTGGGCTGAAATAAAATGTAAATTTAAATATTCCACTCAATTGCGATTGAATTAGTGGCTGGGCTAAATAAAATAAGCCAATCGAAATAATGGTTGAAACTAAAGTAATTAATGCAGTTTCAGATATAAACTGCCAGAATAATTGACTTTTTGTACTGCCCATTACTTTGCGTACGCCCACTTCTTTTGATCGTTTCAAAGCTTGAGCAGTAGCTAAATTCACGAAATTGATACAGGCTGTTGCAATTAAAAATAGGCCAATTAATAATAAGGATAGCACTAGGTTTTTATTTACGTTACCTATTTCTTTTGAAAAATGGCTGTCTAATAAATAAGTCATTATGAATTTTCTTTTCTCATGCTCATGGGCAACATACTTTTTGGTAAAATTTGGCATAGCCTTTTCCCAGTTTGCTTTGGTAAATTTATCGTTTAATAATACAAAACATTGCGTTGAGCTATTTGTACTATTAAAGTCTTTACTTATTTCACCGCCATAGTACTCCTTTAATGAAGCATAGGATGGCATTATTTGAAATGGGAAATCTGTATTATCTGCATAGTCCTGAAATACCCCAATTATTTTTAATGAAAGGCGGCCATCATATTTAATTACTTTACCAATACAGTTGGTAGTCCCAAAAAATCTATCAGCATATTTTTTGCTAATTACTGCAGTATTAGGATTTTTTATTTCTTCAGTTGTGCCTGTAATCCATTGATAATCGAATATTTTGAAAAATGAAGGGTCAACAAAGGCACCTTTTTCGTTGTAACTACTAGTTTTAAATTTGTTATTTTTCCCTTTGTCTTCAACCAAAACCATTGGGTCATATTGCTCCTCAATCATTGTCAATTGTTCTATTTGGGGGTAATCATTTTTCAATGATTTCCCAAAAGGATAGGGTACACCTGGTGAATTAAAGTCTTCACTTCCGTCTGGATTTTTGAATTGAGAAGT
>JANMZR010000203.1:0-20696 GCA_031383555.1 Cytophagaceae bacterium
ACTCAAAAATGTATCCTCACAATAGCTATGGCTATTGTTCCGGTAAATTTTTTCCGTGTGTTGCTTTCTTTTTGCCTGATTTTCCTTCACTACATACCTAATGCGTAATCTGGGTTTAACATAATTTGAACGGGTTATTAAATTTAAACAATAATATTTTCCAAATAATACTCTAAAAAAAAGCCCATCTAAGTTATAAAAACAAAGATGGGCCAATTTTATTTATAAAAAAATCTTACAAATTCTTCTTTTTCAACTCGTTAACAGCAAAGTCAGCCGCACGGGCTGTTAGCGCCATATATGTCAATGAAGGATTTACACATGAGGCTGAAGTCATAGCTGCTCCGTCAGTTACAAATACGTTAGGCACATCATGTATTTGATTATAGGCATTCAAAACAGAGGTCTTTTTATCACGACCCATACGAGCTGTGCCCATTTCATGGATACCAAGGCCAATATTTTTGTTTTTACCGTTATAAGTTGTAACGTTTTTGTAGCCTGCTGCCTCCAACATTTCACCCATATCATTGGCCATATCAAGGCGCATATTAAGCTCATTATCAGTCAAATCGGCATCAAACTCAACTAATGGAAGGCCCCATTTATCTTTTTTATCACTTAATGTAAACCGATTGTTTTCATTTGGTAAGATTTCGCCAAATCCTCCAAATCCAATGCTCCATGGCCCTGGTTTGGTTAGGTCTTCTTTAAAGTTGGCTCCAAAACCCGCTGCTCCAACTCCTCTTCCCCATGCCCCACGACTGGCACCACCTTGATAACCAAAGCCTCTTAAATAATCTTTTGCTTTATTTGTTCCCCAGTTTCTGAAACGAGGTACATATAGCCCATTGGGTCTATTGCCAAACATATAATCACTATCAAAACCTTCCAACATGGCAGCACTTGCACCTACGCCCAAATGATGATCCATAATATTACGGCCCAACTGATCTGACTCATTGCCCATACCGTTTGGAAAGCGGTCTGACTTTGATTGCATTAATATGGAAGTAGATTGTATTGCACCTGCATTTAAAAAGATTATTTTTGCAAAAAACTCCATTGATTCTTTTGTCTCTGCATTAATTACTCGAACTCCTTTTGCTCTTTTTGTAGCATCATCATATATAACTTCTGCAACAATGGCATTGTGTACCATAGTCATATTATTAGTAACCGCAGCAGCAGCCAAACTTCCTGATAATGAGCTATAATACCCACCATAAGGACAGCCTCTCATGCATTTATTACGGTATTGGCATGCTCCACGACCTAATTTGGTATGGTGCTCACCTGGTTTTGTTAAATGTGCAATACGACCAATTGTGATAGGCCGACCCAATTTTGACTTCATTGCTGCCTTAAAAGCAATTTCAGGAGCAGTCATAGGCATTGCTGGCAGAAAATCACTATCAGGCAATACTTCAATGTTTTCATTTGTACCTGACACACCTACGAATTTTTCAACTTTCGAATACCAAGGAGCTACGTCTTCATATCTAATCGGCCAGTCAATTGAAGTGCCATCTTTTAGGTTGGCCATAAAATCTTCCTTGTTCCAGCGGTAGCTTTGACGCCCCCAAAGTAATGACTTGCCACCAGTATGGTAGGCACGAGTCCAGTCGAAAGGCCGTTTCTCAATATATGGAGCATCTTTTTCGCTTTCAAACAAATAACGATGATCCTCATTGGCGGTATAGCCTGTACGCATTGCACTCCAATATTCTTCGGCAGCCATAGAGGTTACTCTACCTCGATGTTCGAACATCCAAGGATCTTTCATGGCTGTTTCGTAGCCTTCAATATGTTTTATTTCACGACCACGCTCCAATACTAAAGTTTTAAGCCCTTTTTCCGTTAACTCTTTTGCCGCATAACCGCCAGATATACCAGAACCAACCACTATGGCATCAAATGTTTGACTTTTTATTGCATCTATATTTATATTCATTTTTGAAATTAGATTTTTGAAATTAGAAATTAGATTTGAGAAAGCAGATGTAAGAAAATTGATTTGAGAAATCTCATATCTCATCACTCATATCTTATCACTCAATTATTATAAGTAAGCATAAGCCTTTTGACCAGGCTTTAGTTTTATGGCCTTAAATTCACCTGGAATAGGTTGGTAGTCAAAAGAAGCAGCAATACCTTTTTCAGAAGTATAATACCCTAGTAAAGTCAATTCTTTCATTAGTCTCCAAAAAGGTATACCTTTTGCATTTTTATCCATAGCCTCTTCATCAACATTATCACCAACTTTTACTTGCTCTACATTGCGTCTTTCCATTTCAGCGATGGTTTCAGTTTCCATTTTAGTTAAGGTAGCTACTTGATCAGCAGGGCTTTGTGTCAAGAAATTGGCAGTTTCTAATGACTTTACACCTTCCATGAAACTACCTTGTTCCAATGGCTTGTAACAGTCTTTCATCATTAATTCAATAAAAGCTGGCACGCCTACATCTATTGCTCCAACTGTGGTTGTTTTAGGGATAATATGCTCAGCAATTGCTGAAACTATTTTCCTTTGACCATCTGTCAACTCAAAATTTGCTAGCGCTTTTACATCCTCAGCTGTAGCAGATTTTTCTTTACCTGACTTGTCGCAAGCCAATAATGTGGGGCCACTTATGGCTGCACCCAACATCCATGCAACTTTGCCCAAGGCATCTCTTCTATTCATCATATTTTGTACATTTAAAAAAATTGAAATTCTATTATATTAACGTAAGAAATTTTAGATTGTTCATACAAAATAAAGAAAAAATATGCTTATATCTGTTCTTATTTGTATTATTAGTATATATTTTTTTTAAACTTTCAAATTATGAACCAAATGGATAATAATTAATTAGGTTTTTACGAATTTTGTTAAATTTAAAAATATCAAACACGATTGAAAACTATAAAAAAACGAATATTTACCCCTTATCAAGTATTTATGATTGCTGTTTTAGCAATTATTCAATTTACAGTAATTCTTGATTTTATGGTTTTGTCACCTTTGGGTGCTATATTAATGCCAAAACTCAATATTTCCACAGCCCAATTTGGTTTTGTAGTATCTGCCTATGCCTTTAGTGCCGGCGCAAGTGGTCTTTTAGCCGCTGGGTTTGCCGATAATTTTGACCGTAAAAAATTCTTGCTTTTCTTTTATATTGGATTTTTAATTGGTACTATTTGTTGCGCCTTGGCAAATACTTATGGATTTTTATTGGCTGCAAGAATAGTAACTGGCATATTTGGTGGCGTAATTGGCTCGGTGGGTTTTGCGATACTTTCTGATATATTCAAACCTGAAGTAAGAGGTAGGGTAATGGGATTTACGCAAATGGCCTTTTCAGCAAGTCAGATTTTGGGCCTACCAATTGGACTTTATTTAGCCAATTTGTTTGACTGGCATGCCCCTTTTTGGATGATTGCGGGCTTTGGAATACTTTTAGGAATAGTAATAATGGCATATATGCAACCTATAACTGGACATTTGCATGTAAAAAAAGATAAAAATGCTGGTCAACATTTATGGGCTACGCTTACTAATCCATTTTATATTAGGGTTTATATAAGTACAATTTTGTTAGCAACTGGTGGCTTTATGTTAATGCCTTTCGGTAGTGCATTTAGCATTAATAATTTGGGCATGACTATGGAGCAATTACCTATTATTTATGGAATTTCTGGGGTATCATCAATTATTACAGGGCCTATATTGGGCAAATCTGTTGATAAATTTGGTCAATTTAATATATTCCTTTTCGGCTCGGTATTGGCGAGTATTTTAGTTGCCATTTATTGTAATTTGGGCGTAACGCCTATTTGGATTGTGATAATTATAAATGTGGTGATGTTTGTAGGAATTTCAGCAAGAATGATTTCATCTGGCGCTTTAATATCAACCATTCCTACAATTGCCGACCGTGGTGCTTTTATGAGTATAAATTCATCTATACAGCAAATTGGCGGTGGTGTTGCATCTTTTGTGGCTGGGCTTATTGTGGTTCAACAAACAGATGGTAAACTGGGCCATTATCCACTTTTAGGTTGGGTAGTAATCGCTTCAATGATGGTCGCTTTAGCTTTGATTTATTGGTTGACAATGCATATTAAAAAGAAAAGCCTTAAAGTTGTTGAGTTAGAAAGTGCCAGATATCCAGAGTGACGACGATGCAGAATACAGAGTTGCAAAATTAAAGAGTTCAAATGACAACTTTGGTACTTTGTAACTTTTTAACTTTGTCACTTTGCCACTCTTTTACAAACTAAACCAATAAGTCAATTTCGCAAAAAGGGCTCTATTTTTAGGCCGATGAATGGCTGTATTATAGTTATCGGTATAAACAATAAAAAAATCAGAAACAGGAGCAAAACGGTACTGAAGGCGAGAATTGATGTTTAGGTTTTCGAACTGGCTGTTGTACTGTATAAATGTGGTTAGAAAAACTTTCTTAGAAAAAGTTAGGTCGACATTTGGGCCAATTAAATATACTTTATTCTTAAGGTTTCCAACTTTTATATCGTTATAAGAAATATTCATAGCCACCAAACCATAAGGTTGAAATCGGTAGTTAACTGCCCCAACAATACTTATTATATTACCATTATAATATTGACCAATCAGTGGAGTGGCTGTAAATGAGACCTTTTTGCGCAAATCACTTACAATATTGGCATTAAAATTATAGTAAGTATAGGAAGTGCCTTTTGGTAAAAAAGGCTGCTTTCCATTACTACGTAAAGCATCGAAATTGCCAAAAAGATAGGTGAAATTTTGATTGAATGCCATTAAAAACCGGAAAGTATTTTGGAACGCAACTGATAAAAAAGGCCCAGCTTGTCTGTCGGTTATACCTAATTCCTTATTGCTATATTGGTCGTAAGCCAATCCATAGCTAAAGCTATTGATTACACTTTTGTTTGGATACACATTTACGCCAATTGTTGGGTTGATATGCAAATAGTTTTTTCTTGGTAAAAAACCCACTTCAGCATTATAGCCAGCACCAATTACATCATGTTGCCATTTGGCTATGAGCTTTCGGGTTGAATAATTAATCACCAAGCCATGGGCATTGGCATTGGCTAAATTTACAGGTGAAAATGATTGGTGATAAAATGCTTTCCCCTGCCAAGTATTATCGGCCGATAAATAATTGTATTCAAGACCTGCTACTCTGTTGAAGCGGTTCATTGAATTTTCAACTTCATCTACTCGCACTTTATTCACAAAAATAGCAGCTATATTTGACCGATCGAAAACTTTACGTTGGATGGCAGTAACCGTATAATTATCAGCAGAAATATTTTTGGCATCATTTCTTGCTGTTTGGATATTCATAATTCCAATCCGCCAATTATCGTCAATTTTACCACTTAATCGTAAACCGTAGTTAATTCTGTTTTGCACATTTACTCCCAAAGTTGAGTCAAATGCTATTCCTATTTTTCGAGAAAAAAACGGGCTATACGACTGATTACCAATACCAACATTGGCACCTGAAGGAGGTAAAAAAGGATTTACATTGAATGCCCCAAAGCCAGTGAATAGGTCAGAATTTTCATTGAAAAATTGCCTTTGCTCAGGTAATGAAATATCAAAACGGGTAAGATTTACCACTTGGCGATCGGCCTCCACATTTGAAAAATCAGGATTAGCTGTCAAATCCAAATTGAGTCCTGAGGTTATAGATATTTTGGCATCAGCCCCAAAGCCAGGGGTAAAACCGTTTTCAGATGAATTTTTATTTTCAAAATCGTTGGCCAACTTACTCGAAATATAAGGGATAAATGCCCCATTCAAACCACCTTTTTTTAAAGGTTTTTCAAATTGAATAGGCAAAGAATAGCCCAAATGCATGATTATTTGGTTTTGTGGAATTTGAATAAGCGAGGTAGTTTCATTACTCTGTGTATCAAATCGATACACTTTAAAATTCCAATTTTGGCTGCCTTCTTTATACCGTAATGTTGAAAAGGGGATGGCAATTTCGCATATCCAAGCGGATTCTTCTTGTTTTACAAAACATGTCCATTTATTGTCCCAACTCATATTGAAAAAACTATTGTTGGTACCACCATTATATATTAGCGACTCTCGTGTAACTCCGTATGGATTGCAACCAAACAAAAAGCCATTGGTATGATCGTTAAAAGTATCGAATACAAAGCTGATGTTATCGTTTCCGCCTGCACGATAATCCCTTTTAAATGAGGGAATTACATAATTATTGCCAGGTGACAACATTCGTGCGGCCAAGTAAAGGTTGGTTTTATCATGTGCCAAATATATTTTGGTTTGGTATTTGGCTTTAATTGAATCTGCTGGAAAAGCTTGCCAAAAATCTGTTATTTCTTCTGCATTCTTCCATATATTTTCGTCCAATTTGCCGTCTAAAACAATTTTTTCATTAAGCTCCTTTACAATATATGGGCTCTGGGAAAATGATACAAAAGTTATTAGGCAAAAAAGAAAAGTTTTGTAAAATGAAGTCATTTACAAAATTAACCAAAAATATTATATTTATTGGGCTGTATTAGGTGGTTTTTCTTGGAAAAGTTATAAATATATAAAATAAGATACCCCGCTGATTCTACAGATTTCCGCAAATAGCTTTTTGTTTTTTTAGGGGTGTTTAGGTGCATTTTTTCATTATTCCAACCCAAAAGAAATCGGTAAATTAAACCTCGAATTCACTTCATAGCCCGATTGTTTAGCCGGCTTCCAATTTGGCATTGATTTTACAAGCCTGATGGCTTCTTCATCACAGCCAAAACCTAAACCTTTCAATATTTGAATATCTGTGGTTTCACCAGTTTTACTTACCACAAAACTCAAAAACACTTTGCCCTGAACATTTGCTCGTTGAGCTGGTGCCGGGTATTTTAAGTTTTTTGCAATAAATTTACCCATAGCACCTTGACCGCTAGAAAATTCCGCATTTTCTTCAACTACAGTGAAAACTTCATCACTATCTTGAATTACTTTAGGCTTTGCTTTTACACCCAATTAATCACTCCTACTCAACTTATTCACCCCAGTTTTGGAGGTCATTACGACCACACCATTTTTGCCATCATCACCATATTTAGCAATTGCATAAGGGCCTCTAATTGACTCTATTTTCTCAATTTTATCAATCAAATCTGGTGATTCCGCTTCAGCTTTGGTAATTTTTTTTCCATCTAATATATAGCTTGGTTCAGGTTCTTGACTATCAAGTAAAAATTGAATTGGAAGCATAAAATCAGAACTAACCGCCTCGCCATTTTGCCTGGCAGGCAACCAATTTGGCATATTAGTCACTACTCGTTTTGCTTCAGCTTCCAGCCCATGGCCCAAAAAACTCATATAGCCGAGAGGATTGGCAATTCTCACATCGGAAATTTCACCCTTTTCATTTACCATAAATTGGGTATAAACTATTCCTTGCTTTTTGTTGTCTTTTGCTTCTTTTGGGTATCGCAAATTACTTTTTAGGTATTCATAAAGTTCAATATTTCCGCCAATATATTCAGCGGCTTTTTCCACTTCTACGTTTTCACTTTTTCCCTCAACAGCATTTTGAGGTTTTACTTTAATTGGATTTTTGGTTAAATCCAAAAATTCATTTTGATTTTCCAACACAAATGTTCCTTGCAACTCGTTGGAATAGCGCCTTAAGGTTACTTTAATAGGTTCAGTATTTATTACTGATAATAGTTTCGTTTTATAACTTACGTGGGAGAAAATTAGCTCCGTTTTCACACTGTTGGTTTTTATCTTAAACCTTCCATTTTTATCTGTTACAGCACCTATATTTGAATTGGCTTTTAAAACAGTTGCGCCAGAAATTGGCTTGAAATCATAATTAAGCACAGTTCCTTCTATATTTTTATTGAAAGCTAGCAATTCTGAAATTTTTTCACCGTTGGCAATTGCCACCGAGGCGAATACCATCATGCCCAAAAACATAGGGAAAATCAAACCATATTTCATTACGGCCACTTTATTGGAACGCTTTTTATTTAACATTTCAATTCTGACTTTTAGAGAAGTTTTTGAGAAAAAATTACTCACCAATACACTAGGATGTGTTTGAAACTGTTCCGAGAATAACAGCATGGCATAATCAAACTTGCTCGGTAGTTTTAAGCTAGCTATCTCGTCAGCAATGAATTCATGTATGTTTTTTATGGCGATTTTGTATAAATAAATTACAGGATTGAACCAACAGAATATTCCAATAATTTCGAAAAGCAGCACATCAAAACTATGGTATTGACGGGCATGCACTCGCTCATGGTCGTAGATTACGTCGTCAGGGTCGAGGCCTTCAGCGATAAAAATGTTATTGAAAAACGAAAAGGCTTTATTAATTGGGATTATGCCATATAAAAAGCGGTACAGATTAAATATATTGATAAATAATTTTGCTGCCAAAATAAAGCAACCGATGCCATAAATAATTGATAAATAATTAGTTACGTCAAATTTATTTTCTGTTTTTATATTTGAAAATACATAATTTGGGATATTCATTTGATCTAGTGCATCGGCAGCATGTTTGGTAATAAACCAACTTTGAACCAAATCTAAATTCCATAAAGGTATCGCAAATGATACCAAACCTGAAAGCACCAAATAAGCCCGATTGTAGTTATTGAAGGTTTCTTTATGAAGCAAAGTCCAATAAAATCCATAGAAAATTACTAGGTATAAATTACTCTGCAACAAGTAGTTAAGTCCGTTCATGGTTGAAAACTGTTTAAGTTTTGTTGAAAAAAATAAATCTTTATTTTTTTCAAATTTCTAATTTCTAAAATCTAATTTCTACTTTTCATTGCTTCAATCATTTTCAATATTTCATCAGCTTCTTTCAAATCGATTTGTTTTTGACTTACGAAAAACGACATCATTTCTTCCACCGAATTTTTGAAGTAGCCGCCCATCAACTTGCCAGTTATAAAGGTGCGATAGTCTTCTTTTGATACGATTGGGAAGTATTCATGCGTTTTTCCATATGCATTATGGTCTATGAATCCTTTCGTTTCCAATATTCTGATAATAGTGGAAACGGTATTATAGGCCGGCTTCGGCTCTGGCAATAACTCAATTACGTCTTTTACAAAAGCCTTTTTCAAATCCCAAAGTACCTGCATTATTTCTTCCTCAGCACGAGTTAAGTCTCTTAATTCCATTGAATTTTTATTTATTTTCTACTATTATTTTGTTTGTTGATTAAATATAAAACTATTATTTTAGTTTTTCAACTATTTTTACAGTTATTTTTAAAAAAATAATTTGAAATGAAGGTATATGACTGATGTAGGTACACGCCTCAAAGCGTGTACCTACCAAAAATATTATTCCAACATAAAAGCAATTGGCAAATTGAACCTTGATTTAACTGGATTACCAGATTGCCTTCCTGGCTTCCATTTTGGCATTGCTTTTACAACTCGAATAGCCTCTTCGTCGCAGTTAAAGCCAATCCCTTTTGTAACAGAAACATCTGTGATATTGCCCAATTTATCAACTACAAAGCTTAAAAATACTTTCCCAGAAATACTTGCTCTGATGGCTTGTTGTGGGTAAGTTAAATTTTTAGAAAGGAACTTTGATAAGGCAGGAATGCCCCCAGGGAATTCTGCTTGCTCCTCTACAACCATATAAATACCACCATCATCACTTGGTATTGTTACAATTTCTTCAACTTTTTTAGGTTCTTCAACAATCACATCAATATCTCCGGGTTTGCCTTCGTTAGTTTCTACTGCTGCTGGTGCGTCTTTCAAAGTTTCCTGTGTTGGTGGCAATTCATCTGGATTTACCTCGTCTGGCACAAGTATAGGAGGCAAAAATCTTGTTGTAGGTACATCAGGAACTTCAACAGCTGGTGGTGGTATTACTATTGGAGGCTCAACAGTTGGCGGTACATTATAATTCTCAGTATTCATAGTGGTCCATTTTATGGGAGCAGTTTGGTCTCTATTAGCATAAATATTTGAAACAATTAATGCTGAAACAAAAATGGCAGTTCCAATAATGAATGAGCGTTTCATTGTCTTTTCATAACCTTTCCTCAACTCAAAAGCGCCATATTCATGATTTTTGTTTTTGAATATGAAGTCGTCAAGCGTAGTTTCATCTTCAATAACTGTCGGGTTAATTTTTGTTGTTTCCATGACCTTTTTATTTTTAAATTTTGCGAAAAAAATGGACAGATTTCCGAATTAATTTTATCAACTAAATTCTTAGGTCAAATATATAAACTAATTTTTTAGTTTTTAAACTATTTTATTAGTTAATTTATAAGAAAATTATAATGTGCAGATTTACAGACTTTTATGAAGGATTATTTATTTGTGAAAATAGAGCTGCAAACACAAAACTACATAGGTATTACAGAATTTAGACTGAAATAAGCTTTTTGATATTGCTTTATTCAGCAAAAGGTCAGAATGGAGTGTTCCCTCAGCGACTTTTACTGAGCTTGTCGATTAAGCTGAAGGGAAATAATTGTAATTCAATATTTTCAATTTAAATCCACTAATTTTGAATAACGAATATATTGGTTGAAGGGAATGGTTTAGTTTATCAATAAAACACCTTCAAAAAAGAAGAAAAAGAGAAAAAGGCAGGCAGAATAAATCTGAAAAATTTAATGAAAACAACAATCCTATTATTATTAACTATAGTAATTCTAACAACTTGTAAGCAAAAAGTTGAACCTATTTCTGCCCCTATTTACGCTATTGAAAAGCAATTTCAACCCTTTATGATTTCGTTTTTAAAGGAAGCTGCAGAAAGAAATATTAAAATAGATACAACTAACCTCATCATAAAATTGAATAACCAGCTCAAAATAGACAAATGTGGTACTTGCACTTATTCAACAAAAAATAAAAATAGCCAAAAAACTGTTGAGATATATACAAATTCGTTAACATGCTGGTCAGTAGCCACTTTCAATGCAAAAGAAGCATTAATTTTTCACGAATTAGGTCATTGCTTACTAGGCCGAATTGACCATAAAAATGATACTTTTACTGACGGAAGTCCTAAAAGCATAATGGTTGCCAATAATCAAGAATTGTACTCTCCCTGTGTATATGTTATAGACGATAATCCAGCAGCTTGCAACAAAACAATTCGTAGGAAGTATTATATCGACGAGCTTTTTAACCCTGCTACCCCAAAGCCAGATTGGGCCAATTGAATAAGTTATGTTATTTTCTTTTGAATTAGAAAAAATTCAAACCATTTTACAAAAGAGGACTTGCATTATCGATAGCTTTTCGAACTGATCCATAAATTTTTAGTAATTCATTCGCTTTTTCGGGGCTAATGTCTGTTGCTTCAACCACCATATTTATAGCTCGATTTACTAACTTTTCATTGGTCATTTGCATATCTACCATTTTATTTCCTTTAACCCTACCCAATTGTATCATTACAGAAGTTGAAATCATGTTGAGCACCAACTTTTGGGCAGTTCCTGATTTCATTCGGGTGCTTCCTGTAATGTATTCAGGTCCGACTACTATTTCAATAGGAAACTCTGCTTCGGCTGCAATTTTGCTACCTTCATTGCAAACGATACAACCTGTTAATATGCCGTTTTTTCTTGCTGAATTTAACCCCCCAATCACGTAAGGTGTTCTTCCTGAAGCAGCTATGCCAATTACAGTATCGTTTTTATTAATATCAAAAGTCGTCAAATCTACCCAAGCTTGGTCGTAATCATCCTCAGCATTTTCCACTGCTTTTCTTATTGCCTTGTCGCCGCCTGCCATTATTCCAACTACTAATTCAAAAGGTACACCAAAAGTTGGTGGGCATTCGGAGGCATCCACAACGCCCAATCGGCCAGAAGTACCCGCACCAATATAAAATAGTCGCCCACCCATTTTCATTCTTTTTACAATTTCAATTACTAAAGCTTCTATTTGAGGAATCGATTTTTCCACTTCAAAAGCCACCTTTTTATCTTCTGAGTTGATGCCTGTTAGTAGTTCATGTACAGATTTTTGTTCCAAATTATCGTGATAGGATGCGTTTTCGGTAGTCATATTTTTTTAAAATAGATGAATTGAAGATTAATGGAATTTAAAGATTAGGACTAAAATCATCATTTTTAGGTATTTCGTAATTGCCAAATCAAAAAATGCTATTCCTAAATTATGTTAAAATTAAAGATTTTAAAGCATTTTTTCAGCTTTCCAGCTTATTTTTAAAAATTATTACGAAAATATTCGTAGAAAGATTTGGAAATACGAAATAGTTCGTATAAGTTTGCTACGAAATATTTCGTATAGGATGTTTGTGGTTTTTTACTTGTTGTTATTTGCCAAACGTTTAAAACAATACTTTGAAAACCAAAAACCAAAAACTACAAACTAAATAAATAATGAAACCTACAGAATCGGAACTTGAAATTTTGCAAATTTTATGGCAAAAAGAAGAGGCAACAGTGCGGGAAATAAATGACCAATTGAATGATCAACGGGAGGTCGGCTATACAACCACGCTAAAAATGATGCAAATTATGCTTGAAAAAGGGTTAGTAGCTCGTGAAGAAATCAATCGCTCACATACGTATAAGGCGGCTGTTTCTGAGGAGGCAACCAAACAAGTTTTACTTAATAAATTTGTCGCCTCCACTTTTAGAGGCTCAGCCATGAAGCTTGTAATGCAAGCTTTGGGTAATCATGAAGCTTCAAAAGAGGAGCTTGATGATTTGAAAAAATTGATTAAAAATATAGAGAATAAATAAAGGAAAATTTTAAATTTTTAAAATAATGAAAAATATCTTAGAAATACTACCCAACAATATTGTTGAAACTATGGGGTGGACGCTCATGCACTCAATGTGGCAGAGCTTACTTTTATTAGCAATTTTTTATATCGTTTTATTTTTTACTAAAAATAATGAAGCGAAATATCAAATTGGTCTTTTGCTGGTTTTTGGCCAAGTTGTAATAAGCCTGATTACTTTTGGAATTATTTATGAACCACAACAGTCTTTAAATGAATTAGTTATAATACATAATTCTGTTGTAAATATAGGACAAAATACAAGCCAAGTCATTCAAGAATTGCCGATACTGACTCAAATTAATATTTGGTTAGCTGCAAAGTTGAATATAATTGTGAATATTTGGTTGGTAGGAATTGCATTTTATACACTAAGATTTGGATTCAATTTTTGGCAAGTTAATCAGTTGAAAACTAAGGAAATAACGCTGCCAAATGTAGAAATAATAAATCTATTCGAAGCGATTAAATCAAAAATTAATCTTGCAATGCCAATAAGGTTGATGGAAAGTGCTCGTGTGCTTTCACCTATTCTAATTGGTCACTTGAAACCTATAATTTTATTGCCAATAGGTTTATGTAGCCACCTTTCCACACAAGAAATTGAAGCTATTATTGCGCATGAATTAGCACATTTGAAGCGACATGATTACCTTTTAAACCTTTTGCAATCTATCGTTGATATACTTTATTTTTTCAATCCAGCTTTACTATTTTTCTCGACCCAAGTTCGTGATTTAAGGGAAAACTGTTGTGATGACTACGCCTCTGACTATTGTGGTGATAGCCTTCCAATTGCCAAGGCTTTGGTAAATCTTGAATCATATCGGCAGGAAAGTAGCTTAGCAATGGCCTTTGGTAGAAAAAGATATTTGTTGAAAAACAGGGTGCAAAAAGTTTTAGGAATTTCATCTGAAAAAGCCAGTCAAAACAACGGTATTTTCATCCTATTTTTTATTTTGGTGGTTTCAATTTTATATATAAATATTGAAAATACTTTAGCCCAAGAGCCGAAAAACACAAAAAAGGTTAAAAGTAAAACCAATACAACTATTAAAAGAAATTCTATTCACCATGAATATACCAATGATGATAACGGCAAAACAAAAATAACAGTTAATAATGGAAAAGAAAAGCTAACAATTATACAAGATAATGCCACAATTTATGTAAATGGCAAAATCTTTAAATTAAATGATAATGATAGTGTAAAAATGATGGCTTACCAAAGCCAAGTTAAAAATCTTTCGGAAGAAATAAATCAATATTCAAATAAAATTAATGGATTATCTGACCAGATAAATAATCATTCTGATAAAATTAATCATACATCTCAGCCAATAAATCAGAAAAGTGAAGAGATAAATAAGCTTTCAGATAAAATAAATGAATTGGCAACGAAGCAATCAAAAATTATCATAAAAATCAGAAAATTGGATGATGAGAAAAATGCAGATTTATTAAATAAATTAGAAGCCGAAGAAGCAAAATATGAAGCTGAAATTGAAGCTATTCAAGAAAATATTGAGAAAATAAGCGACGAAATTGAAGGAATGGGCAACCAAATTGAAAAACAAACTGGGCCAATAGATAGCCTTAGTAATGAAATCGATAAATTATCAAAACCTATAGATAACCTTAGCTCACAAATTGAAAAAATATCACTTGAAATGTATAAGCTTTATCCAAAGGAAGTAATTGAAGCTTATGAAAGAGTAACAGGTTCAAAAAGGGGGATGTTTATAAGTGCTCCAATACCTCCAATACCTCCAACTCCGCCAATACCGCCTACTCCACCAATTTCGCCTACTCCACCACGTGCTTCACACTATGCACCACCTCGACCTCCACGAGCACCACATGTGCCAAGAGCACCAATTGCGCCTAAAGCTCCTGAAAGAAGAACGGGATATCATATTGAAAATGAAACTCTTACACCTTCAGTTTCTTTATACCCACTTGTAACAGTTCAGTCTGTTTTTACGCCAATTGCTAGAGAAATTCAATTAATTGCACCATTAAGTCCAATTGATACTGAATTATCTATTGATGCGCTTTCGCCAACACCAAAAGCTGTTGTATATGCACCAAAGGGGAAATTTAAAAAGAAAAAGTAGTTTTGAGTGATTATAAAAGGAAATTTAATAAATAAAAGTTAAACTATTAACGCTTCAAGGGTTTTGAATCCTTGAAGCGTTTGAGCAGCTAACATCAACCAGTTAGATTTTAACCAAGATTACGCATTAAGTGTTTTTTACATAAAATTCATGCTTTAATAGAACTTCTATACTCAAAAATGTTCCCTTACAATAACTACGGCTATTGTTCCAGTAAATTTTTTCCGTGTTTTGCTTTCTTTTTGCCTGATTTTCCTTTATTACAATATCTAATGCGTAATCTGGGCTTAAAGTTCATGGTAGAAACCATTGAAAACTTAAGTGTTTTAAATGGTTTTTTTTATTTTCTAGGCTATTACCATTTGTTGAAAATGAATTACTTTTAAAATTAAATTTTCCCATCACCATTAATTACTCTTTAAATCAGATTTTGACCCAATTTGTAATTTATTTTTCAATATCATTAATAACAAATAATTTTGAATTTGAATTTGAATTTGAATTTTTATATTTGCTAAATCATTTTTAAAAATAAATTAAACAATTTATGGCATTCAATTGGAAAAATCTTTTTATTGAACCTTCTGATGAAGAAAAAGCCGCTGCTTTGGCCGCTGAAAAAGCCCAGCCAACAAAAGTGGTTGAAATGCCATCAATGCCGTCCGCTAAATTAACAATGCCAACCAGCCCTTTAGCCAAGGTTGACACCGGCGGCGATGCTTTCAAAGAAGTTTTGGCAGTTTATGAAAAAGGTTTTGATGGCCTGAATCAAGAGGGTTACGAATTTTTTGAATTATACAAGTCTGTAATGGCAGTTGGGCCTGATAACCCACAGGCCTATCAGATGGCTTTTGCAATGGGGAAAAGCATAAAATCTGATTTGACAAAAAGCTTCATAATTGATAAAGGGAATAATTATGTAGCCGAAATTGAGAAAGTTCATTCAAAATATGCCGAGGTAGGCAACAAGAAAAGAGCTGATTTATTAAATCAATTGAATTCGGAAAAAAGCAATCTATCGAGTTCCATAAAAAGTTTAGAAAGCCAAATAGCAAGCCTTCAGGCAGAACTTACAAAGCAAAAAGGAGAATTGTCGGAAATAGATAATAAATTTAGGGCTTCATTGACTGAAATGGAGGCAAGAATTAATGCTAACGATGGCGCAAAACAAACAATATTAAACTCAATTCAAAAGGTAATTAACGGAATTAATCAAAATTTATAAATTAAACATATACTATATATCATGGATAGCAAATTTGCACAAGAGAAATCTACTTTAATGGAATTGCCAATTTTGAAACATTTCGATGAAGCAAAAGGGGAAATAGCCATCAATACCGAAAAGTTCAGAAAGGGTGAAAAACCAATAATGGGCATCGTAACTATGGCTTTAATAGCTGCAGCAGCCTATTTTGCTTGGACTTTTGCTCTTCCAATCATTTTTACAACACTTGGTTATGTAGTAGCTGGAGTCGGTTTGGTCTTATTATTTTTGATGTGGCCGGTTATCATGAAAGGCCTGAGAATGATCACTCGCAAAATCCACGAGGCATTGATACAGTTTAATCCTTTTGCAGAATTGGAAGAACAAAAACAAAAAATGATTAGCAATCGTGATTTATTTAAAAGCCAAAAAGCCAAGTTAAAAGCACTTAAAGGCGAAATGGAGCAAGAAGCCCAAAAGTCGGAAAAAGAAGCGAAAACATACCAAGAAAACGTGCTAATGCTAAAAAACCAGTCTGATAAGTTAAAAACAGCGATGGATGGATTAGTGGCTGAAAAAGGTGCAGCAGCTAAAGATACTGATGAGTATGTAACGCTGCAATCAGAATTGGCCAAACGCTTAAGCAATAGCCAAAGGGTTGCCCAGCAATATGAGCAAAGTAAAGGTTTTATACAAAAATATGGTTCAAGAGCCAATGTTTTGGGGAAATTAGACCGTAAACTAACACTAGCTGGCACTGCTATTGACATAAAAATTGAAGATTTTGATGCTACTATTGGTATGCTTCGCAAAGAATATGAGTTTGCCAAAAATGCAAGGGCAGCAACCGAATCAGCAAAGTCTGCCATGCTTTTCACTAAAGATTGGGAGCTTGATTATGCATTGGAGGTTGTTACAGGCACGATTGCACAAGATATTGCCAACACTTCAGAAAATCTATTGGATATCGATACTCTTACTTCACAATATTCAGTAGATAGCGATGAACTTTTCACAAGATTAGATACCTTGGCTGATAAAATAAAAACTGGCGATAACACAATCCCCGAAGCCAAAAAATACAGCAGCCCCAACTATAAATTAGATACCGATGACAAGTCGGCTGCTGGTGCTTTTGGGGATATATTTTAATTGAATATATATTGGCAGGAATACGCTTTGAGGCGTATTCTCTTTTGTAGCAGCACGCTTTGAGGCGTGTTCCTACTTTCAAATATCCATAACCATGCTCCAAAACGCTATACCAATCGACAAAACATTCATAGAAACACTTAATAACCAATGTGTTGAAATTCTAAAGCTTTGCAATGAATTGAATACCGACAACCAATTTGTTCAAAAAATTAATGAAACTTATTTAGTTGCCGACGCCCCCAATTATTTTAAAACTGAGCACTATTTTTTGGCTGATTTTATCAAAATTTATGGCCAAATTGCTATTACAGAAACGCCAAAATCTAGATTTATTTTAGGCTACTTTTATGATAGTTTGAAAAATAATAAGGCAACTGATAGCTCAAATATTGATCAATTGAACCAATTGATGAGCGACCCAACTTTTGCAGAACATTTAAACAAAATCAAAAACAACCATTTTGAAAAGTTTAAAAATAAGGCTTTTGACGAATATATTGTGCCAGAAACGCTAAAAAGTTTATCTCATAAATCGCTTGAAATTGCTATAAATTTCGAAAAAAACTTTGCTGTTTTATTGGCTAGTTCTGATTTTACGACCACCCCAGATGAGCAAAAAATAATCGATGGAATAATCACAAAATTGAGCCAGCCGAAGCCCATTGAAAACGCCAAAGCTACTATGGTGGCCAGCGACGATACATTAGAAAAAGTAATGGCTGAGCTCCACGAACTAATTGGTTTAGAAAATGTTAAGTCAAGTATTTCAGAATTAATTGATTTGCTAAAAGTGCAGAAAATTCGAGAGGGGCATGGACTTGAAAATATTGAAAGCAGTTTACATTCTGTGTTTTTGGGCCCACCAGGAACTGGTAAAACTACCGTTGCAAGGCTTTTAGGTCGTATTTATAAACATTTAGATTACTTACCTAAAGGCCATGTAGTTGAAACCGACAGAGCAGGAATGGTTGCCGGTTATGTAGGACAAACAGCACTAAAAGTAGCCGAATTAGTAAACCAAAGCCTTGGCGGTGTACTTTTTGTGGACGAAGCCTATTCACTCACACCAGCTGATGGTAATAAAGACTTTGGCAGTGAAGCCGTTGACACTTTATTGAAAAGAATGGAAGACCATCGCAAGGAATTGGCAGTAGTGGTGGCTGGTTATACGGTTCCTATGAAAGAATTTGTAGAGTCAAACCCTGGTTTACGGTCACGATTCAATAGGTTTTATATGTTTGAGCATTTTATGCCTGAGCAATTGATGCAAATATTTGAAATATATGCCAAAAAAGCTCATTTTACAGTAACCCCAGAAGCAAAATTATTGTTGATAAGCACTTTTGAGCAACTTTACGAAAAGCGTGACGAAGGCTTTGGTAATGCACGTGTAGTTCGTAATTTATTTGAAAAATGTGTTATGAACCAGGCCACTCGAGTAGTCAGATACAATAGCTCAGTTTTAGATACAGTTACACTGAAAAACATTGGTGAAATAGATATTCCAACGCCAGAAGATACTATAAAACAAGTATTTATGACTAAAATTGAGGCAGAAAAAAAGGCAGTTTAAATCAATTTGTTGATAAATTATTTATTTCAAATTGCCATTAGTATTTCCAACGCTTTTACCCAGATTTTATTAAAGCTTTTTTTATGTTCTTCGGCATTTTCTTGATTAACCATTACTACTGTATTCCAATTAATTTTCTAAAAAACTACACTTTGCCGTTCCATTTTTCTACAAATGCGTCTTGGGTTGTTTTGCCTAAAATTTACAATCTGATGCTAGATTTTTCACATAATAACTTTTATAGTTTTTAGCTCTTTTATCCATACAGCCTTCCAAATTAAGTAACTCTATATTCTTAAAATCAATGGGTTGGCCTTCACTTTGTAATGCAATAAAACCTGAAGAAAGTAGCTTACCATCAACTTTTATATTTGGGTTGAAACCAGT
This sequence comes from Cytophagaceae bacterium, assembly GCA_031383555.1. GTDB lineage: Bacteria > Bacteroidota > Bacteroidia > Cytophagales > Spirosomataceae > JANMZR01. The sequence continues at coordinate 19,236 of JANMZR010000203.1, forward strand.
AGCTACTCCACCCCCAATTTGAGGTTTTGAATATTGCAATACCTCTTGGCCATTTATAATATGCGTTATTAATGAATCGCCTAATACAATTATTTCTGCTTTTACCCAATCGCCCTTTTTCAAAGTTGGTGAGCTTGAAGTAAGGCAATGACCTGCATATTTTTTACCTTGATAAACTATATCCGTTCCTGGTGAGCACATATTGCCAGTCGGCCTTGGCTTGCCATCTGGTAATTCTGCCAAAAACTGCATTTCAACCGAAATAGGCCAATCCTGCTCTTTTGGCATAGTTTTAGGGTCTTGGCTGTGAAACATAATTCCACTATTTAGCTCAGTATAATTCGGTGCATCCGTTCGCCAAGGGTCTTGAAATTGATACTCCAGCTTAAATTTATAATAGGAAAAAGGTTTTTCAAAATATAAATGCCCGTATTGATTATTGAACTTATCGTATTGGTCATACCGCACTTTTATCTTCTTGTCTTCCACTCGAAAAGTATTGCCAAAGTTTACACCAACTTCATGATGGAATATTTTCACTTCCCAATTTTTAATATTTTTTCCATTAAAAAGTTTTACCCATTGTTCTTTTTGTGCTGATTTTTTCTGTGAAAAAATATTGACGCTAATCAATAAAATAGCTAAAACTAGTGTTGTTTTTTTCATGGGCAAAAGTGTAAAATATTTTAAAAAGTTCAAATGAAATTTATAGATTTAACCAAAAACTAAAATCTATTTTCTTGACCAATACAAATAAAAGGGAATACCGCTCGCAATTAATCCCAAACCAATCATTGCCTCATAAGGTCTTGATATTAAGGTGCTTATAATTAATCCTGCACAAAAAATCAGAAAAATAGCGGGTACAATTGGGTAGCCAATTACTTTGTATATTCTTGGTGCATCCGGCATTCTTTTTCTTAATATAAAAACACCTAAAGTGGTGGCGCCGTAAAAGATAAAGGAAGCAAATATAAGCATGTCTGTCAACTGGTCGAATGTACCAGATACCACCAAAATACATGCCCATGCAGACTGAAACCACAAAGCTTTGGCTGGAGTATTGTATTTTGGGTGAATAATGCTTGCCGATTTGAAAAATAATTTATCGCTTGCCATTGCATAAAATAGCCTACTTGAAAGTAAGATTGTGCTACTGGTACAGTTAAAAGTTGTCAATAAAATAAGGCATGATATAGCCACTATTCCAATATTCCCCAAAAAGGAACCCACAACTTTAATGGCGGCAATGCCGTTTTTACTTTCATGAATGCTTATAAATGAGTCGATTGGCTCAATATACAAATACACAAAATTGAGCAACAAATACAAACTCATGATTATTATCACACCTAAAGCCAATGCTCGAGGTAGGTTTTTTTGCGGATTATGAAGTTCACTACCAATATAACCCAGATTGTTCCAGCCTTCATAGCCCCAAAAAGCCCCTAAAACCGCCAC